>JAOTSL010000031.1 GCA_029864945.1 Gammaproteobacteria bacterium | reverse complement strand
GGGGAAAAAGTACCGCTGGTAACTTCTCCAACTTCTATGCCGTCTATAAATACTTTTTGATGATTCCTAATCACGCCGCGGGACTCTAGCACAAGGCCTACAAATTCTACGTTGTTATTTTTTTTCTTGGCTTCAATGCTCTCTCTACCGATGAAGTTGCGGTCAGCAGGTTCCCAGGCAACAGTCCATGCAAGACCACATTCTAAAGGTGAAATAGATTCATCCATATCAGTGCCGTATAAATTCATTCCGGCTTCCAGTCGCAAAGTATCCCTTGCACCTAGTCCAATAGGTGCGACACCCGCAGTATTTAAAGCGTTCCATAAGTCAGCTGCGTTTGCGCTTGGTAACATAATTTCAAAACCATCTTCACCTGTGTAACCTGTTCTGGCGATAAAGTAGTCATCATGTGCTAAAGCAAAAAACGGTTTTAGTTCAAGTGAAGAAGACTGAATGGCATCAGGCAATAATGAAGCGGCAATTTTACGGGCGTTAGGGCCTTGAGCTGCAATCATGGCGAGGTCGTCACGTTCTTTTATGGTTACATTAAAAGAGTGTGATTGATCGGTAATCCATTTAATGTCTTTGTCACGTGTTGCTGCATTGACGACGGTGCGATAATACTCGTCGTTCATATAGTAGGTGATCAAATCATCAATTACGCCGCCGCTTTCATTTAACATACAGCTATAGAGTGCTTTACCCGGAACTGTTAATCGAGCGACATCATTTGAAAAAAGAGTTTGTAAAAAGGATTTGGCTTCAGGGCCGGTAATATCAAGAATGGTCATATGCGAGACATCAAACATGCCTGCATCTCTTCGTACCTGGTGGTGTTCGTTGAGCTGTGAGCCGTAATGGATAGGCATATCCCAGCCGGAAAAGTCGACTATTTTTCCGTTCATTGCTACATGACAGTCGTATAAAGGCGTGCGTTTGTTGCCCATTTATTGCTCCGGTTTGAGTTTAAGTTACATCGTTTGCGATGTAGTAAAAAAAATCAAACCCCTCTGTCCTACAACCTGAGAGTTTAGATTTGAGTTTTTAGCTTATAAAATTTAAAAGCAGTAAGAATCAAATCTTCCCCTTCGGTGGGCCTACTGAACTCCATAACATTTTGTTTTTGTTATGGAATAGCTGCCGCTCTCCAGAGTCAACACGGCTAATAGCCTATCCTACCTGGTCCTTTTTACCTGAGCGATTCCGGGCGTGTTGCGCCTTCGGTGCTTCTCTATTTTATAAAAACCAAAAATTACTGGTATAAATGAGAAGTCTCTCCCAGGTGGGATATTGTTGAGCGGCCATAATACCGGTTGCTCAAGTAAAATCCAAGTGGTTTTCTTTACGTGTATTTAAACATAAATTTGTAGGGGTATATGTTATTTTAAGAAATCGGCGGTTGCTACATTCTTTTTATATGAAATTAAAATTATTTGTGGTGCGTTTTTAATTGAGCAAGATAGTAAGTCTAGACAGTTAAAAATAGATAATGTTTAAGTATGTTAAGTTTGGCCTCCTCTATAATTTCACCTTTTTATAAAAAGTTTGAAGATTAAAGGTGTTACTTTAATCGAAATGTTTTTCATTTTTTTGAATAGTGTTTAGTCATATTATAAATTTAGGCATTAAATAGATAAAAATAACGATAAAACAAACAATATTACTTCTATTATTTCGCGAATGTGCTATTTTTATAGTGTTTTCTCACATTCGAATATTTTCATTCGATGGTTAAATTAAGTTCGTTATTATACAGGGTTGAATATGGCTGCTAAAAAGAAGGCAATTGCTAAGAAAAAAGGCGTAGCGACTAAAAAAGTTGTTGCGAAAAAAGTTGTAGCAAAGAAAGGTGTAGCAAAGAAAGTTGCAGCGAAAAAAGTTGCAGTGAAAAAAGTTGTTATGACGGCGATTTCTGAGCCAATGACTAAAACTCAAATTCTGGCACATATTGCGGAAACAACTGAGTTAAGTAAGAAAGATGTAACAGCAGTGATTGATGAGTTAAGTGTTTTGATTAACCGTCATGTTAAGAAGAAAGCAGTAGGCGAATTCAAGTTCCCTGGCTTAATGAAAATCAAAGTTGTTAAAAAGCCAGCTGTAAAAGCGAGAAAAGGAACAAATCCATTTAATGGTGAAGAAATGATGTTTAAAGCGAAGCCAGCTAGAAATGTTGTGAAAGTCACAGCATTAAAAGCACTAAAAGATATGGCCATCTAATACGCTTTAATCACAGTGTTACCATATTTAAAAAGCCCGTATTTGATAAAATTACGGGCTTTTTTATTGTAGAGGGCGCATTGGAGGGTCTAAATTAAATGCCTGCTTGGTAGTTAACTGCTAAATAACTCGATTTGCTTTTTCTTATAATTACATTCGTGATCATTGGTGCTAATAACACAGTTTCTACCGCTTGCTTTTGCTTTATACAGACAACTATCGGCACTTTGAACTAACTGTTGGCCAAGTTTATTAACATCACTTTTGTAGTTGCCGGCATGTAGGGTTGAGACCCCAATAGAAATAGTGACGTGAGTTGTTTCTCCGCTGGCTAACTTAAACTCTCTTTCAGCGATACTAACGCGTATACGTTCAGCAATTTCTGATGCTTTATCATCATTGGTGTTGTTTAAAATAGCTGAAAATTCCTCGCCACCATATCGTGCTATAACATCGCTGGTGCGAAGATTCATGCGTATGAGTGTCGCAACTTCACGTAAAATCATGTCGCCTTCGTTGTGGCCGTAGTTGTCGTTGACTTTTTTAAAATAATCTACATCGAAAAAAAGACAGCTGATAACCAAGTTGTCCCGTTGAGCGCGACCCACTTCTTCAGTTAGGCGTTGATCATAAAAGCGTCGATTATTGACGCCGGTTAGCGTATCAGTTAAGCCAATTTTTTTCAGTCTTTCCTGATTGCATGTGTTGTTTAGGCAAACGGTTACGATGGAGGCTAGACGTTGCAAAAAATCACTGGCACTGTTTGTTTCAAATCTATCATGGTGATGACTCGCCAGATTTAGACTGCCAATCAGTTCCATGTTACGTGCAAGTGGCAGTAGTGCAACACTTGACGTGTTTTGCATTGCCCGTGGAAAGAATTTTAAGTGTCGTGAGTGGTCATATGCGCCAAGATACGGTGTTAATGAAAAGCCGTAAAACGAGTCGATCATACTAATATTTTCGGTGAAAATAATATCCGGATGTTCGGTGATATGAACGCCTTCATCTTCAAGCATGCGGCGCAATTCATATTCTGGGTCATATAGTACGATGCTGACGTGATCAAGATTTGAAGTTGCACGGTATTCGTAAATGACGATTTGCAATAACTCGTACAGTTCGCTGCATGCAATTAGACGAAGCTCTAGCTCCTGGAAACGCTTGAGTTTTAATTCATTCTGGCGAACGTTTGCAAGTAAAGCGCGGAGCTGTCGCTGTAGCTGCCTATTTTCCTGCATTAGCTGCTCAGGATTAAGTTCAATCTCTTGAGCTGACTCACCTTCGGAAGGCTGATATTTACGTGGTATTGCAGACATAAACTAACGACGACCATGTTCTTGCCAATGATGTCTAGTGAATTGCAGTATATATGCCTGAATGAGTATGCAAAACAACATGTATTTTAAGGTTTGGCTGGGGCTTTTCCTTCGAAGTTTTTTTGTTTCATTTTGGCTTTTAATTGTTCAAGTGTGAACTTAGATTTTAGTTTTGGAAAACCAATAATAACTGCATTTTTCTTTACGCTCTGACTCCCATCTGCTTGAGTTAAGGCTAAATGATAAGCACCTTTTGGCATATTGCTGGGGATTTTGATACTAGCGTGATCATTTTTTGTTTCTATTGATAGGTGAGGGAGTAATTTTCCTGATGCAATAATGGATTCTCCTCCAAAAAATATTCCGTCTTTTGAACTGCTTATACGTTTAATGTTATGACTGGTTGGATAAATGGTGTTCAATTGAAGCGAGTTGTCGGTCGCGATAGTAAAAACATATAAGGCGTTATTTTGAGCTGTTACGTAGAGCTTATTATTAGCGATATGCATCGCGAGCAGTTGTGTCGGTAGCTTGATATCGTTGCCGCATTTCAGTTTTCCATCAGAAATTGAACAGGGGGTTAACTGATTTTTTCCCAGCAAAACTAAATGTGACTCATCGAAAAAGCGTAGCTCGTTAATTATATTTGGCAGTTCATGTCGTTTATCTATCTTAATGTTTGCCAAGTTATTGACGGAAATCTCGATTAGCGATTGCTTGTCTTGCAAAACGTATAATTTATCACCATTAATTGTTAATGCGTTGACCGTGGATGAAATACGTTTACGCAGACGAGGTTTTGTAGGGTCAAATATATCTATGATGAATAGATCGCCATTTTCTTCAGCGGCAAAAACAACATTGTTTTTACTTTGCACAAAAGAAATTGAGGCGCTCAATTTTAATTGCCCAATTAGTTTAGATTGAAAAGGATTACTTATATCGGTGATTACAATGCCGCCATCGCCAGCAGCGACAATTGCAAGGTTTCCGTTAATGGTTACTGCATTTGCAGCGCCCGTAAAATCAACCCCCGTTGCCCAGACTGGATTCAGGTCATTGCTTGCATCATAAACTTGCAGTCCGCGCGAGCCATGGGCGGTGTAAATAAATTTATTGTGGTACAGAAGGTCATTTATTAAGCCCGCGGTTTGGTATTGTGAAAGTAAAATTGGTTTTTCAGTATTGCTGGCATCCAGTATTTTTATACCGCCCCACCAGTCCATGGCATAAACATAATCATTTTCAACACTTAACCCCCACACCGCACCTTTGGTGTCGTAATGGCCGACGATATTAGGTTTTGTCTCGTTAGAAATATCGATAATCTGTACGCCTGCCTCCCATGAGGCAAGATAGAGTAAATCTTTTTTAATCTCGATGCCGCGCGCATTTCCCGGCGTTTGGAGATGTGCCAGTTGTTTGATATCAAGAGGATTTGTGATATCCATAATATAAAGCCCGAGATCAAAAAAGGCGAGGTACGCTTTGTTATCTTTTAAAATAATATCTTCTGCGAAACCATCTGGATTAAATTGATTAATCAACTGAGGCTGAGCTGGGTTGGTTACATTAAATATCAAAAGGCCGGAGGTATCATCGGCAACATAAAGCAGTCCGTCTTGATACTCTAACGCCCAGGCTTTGCCTGCTGTGTCGTAGGTGCTGATTAAAGCGGGTGCTTCGGGTTTACTCACGTCTACAATATGGAAACCACCACGATGGGATGCAATGTAAAGCAAATTATCAATCAGCTTCATTGTGTAGGCTAATCCGCTTAGAGGTAGTTCACTGATAAAAGCTGGTGACAGAGGATTGCTAACATTAATTATTTGTAGGCCATGGTCGTCATCGGCAACAAAAGCAACACCATCGCGAACAACCACACCTTTAGGTGAGCCGGGTGTGTGGAAAGTAGAAAGCAGCCGGGGGGCTGCGGGAATTCTGATATCGTATAGATGCAACCCGGAAAACCAGTCGGCAACGTAAAGAATATCATTATGAATAAAAGACCGGCGACTACCGCCCTGGTTTACACCAAGTGTACTAATCATCGGTGAGCTATTTGAACTAAAGTCGACATTGTGTATTTGGCTATTAGCTAAAATATAACTCTGTTTACCTTTAAGTTGTATGGCATTAATTGATAGGTGGGTATGAAAATCAGAAATTAACAAGGGTGCGGCTGGTTCAGAAATATCAAAAACCGAAAGTACGCCTTTGTCATCTGCAGCGATTAAATGATTGTCTGAATAAGCGACATGAATGATGTTACCCAGCTTGTTATAACTGCCAAGCCATCTGAGAGAGCCTTTTGGGCTAATGCTTAACAATGTAATGCCAGTTACCCCATCGGCAATTGCGATAACATTCTTTTCTATTATTATATCTCGTGAAATATTATCCGTGGCATATTGTGAAATGACTGATAGTTTTCCTGCGATGTTACCCCATACCTGAATCCCTTTTTTTTCACTTAAAGAAACGCAGTATTGATTAAATGTTTGTAACTGTGGAATTTCACCATTGTGAGGATGCGAAGTGAGGGGCTGCGTTTTATTTTTGTCATTCAGGGTAATGTTTTTAGAACTCAAAGTGCAGTCGTGAGTTTGTGATTGACTGAAGTTTTTTATTGTTTGGGGAAGACCTCTTCGTGACAGGATGTTAGGTGACGAGGGTTGAGTCATATCAATTTCAATGAATTCGTTTTTAGTGGTGACAAAAAGTGTTTTGTTAGCCCAAAATAACTGACTCACTGGTTGAGTAATATCGATAAAACCAATTTCCTGCCATGCCGATTTTGCCGCTTGATATATGATTACCTGAGATTTTTCTTCAACTTCAATGAGCAAATTATCATGAATAATCGAAGTTTTGCTAACGTCTTTAATTTTGTTTACGTATGAACCGCCGGGAATGAGCGATAAATGTAAATTTTCACTCATGTTTTTTATTTTGACTTTTACTTCGGCCGAGTGCCTCATTTTAATAAAGTCAGGTTCTACTGATGAAATTTCAGATGCGAAAGACGGTGAGATGCTTGTGATAAGTGTGAGGCAAATAAAGCCGACAATTAGGTAGTACATGTTTGTTTTCTCAATAGGTATTATTTTGGTGGTGAAAGATTGTTGAAGCGGAAGTTTGAGTAGCATTTACATCTAACTATCTATATCTAATCGTCTACATCTAACAAGGGCATGGTTAGAGCCCCCGTTAGATGTTGAGCCTAAAACTTAAATAATTGGTTTTTGTTTTGCGAGTAGGCCTGCTGGTTTTATACGTATAAGCATGGCCTGAGCTTCTTTAAGTGAAATTTCTTCTGGTATAAAATACATACCACGAAATTCTTCCTGCGTAAATTTAGTCAGTATGTAGTAAGTTTGGCCTGTTTTAAAATCGAAATTTCGGGCTCTCCACACCTTTTCAGGTAATGTTCTGGCTGTGACGAATGCGATAGAGCGGGTAATTATATCAATTTTTCCGGGTTTTACTTTAAACGCGACATATTCGCCTGCGCTCAATTCTGATACCAGCTGATTTTCGCCGAACTCGACTTTAATGTCGTTGTCGGCAACGCCGCGGGTACGTATTGGAGTTGGTCTCATTAAATAAACGAGCGCAAAGTCCTTTTCATTTGCATCGGCAAACTGAGGATTATTAGCTTTTATTATTGATGTGGTGCAGGCGCTCAGCAGTAGCAATAATATTCCGGCAAAAAATACGGTTATACGTGTTTGAATCATTGGTATCTCCAGTTCTTCTGTTCTTTATTTAGGAATGAGTTTTCGGCACTATTTTATGGGCACGGGTTTGAAAATTGAATATGTATATTTTCAATCTCAGCTATTACTTCTTCTGACAAAATAAGGTCAGCACTTTCAATATTTGTTTTGAGCTGCGTCATATTAGTTGCACCAATAATATTGCTGGTAAGAAACTCTCGGGTGTTCACGAAAGCGAGCGCCATCTGGCTTGGGTCGAGTTGAAATTTATTTGCAATATTGACATAGGCCTCTGTAGCGAGGGTGCCTTGCGCATTTGAATAACGTGAAAATCTTTCGTAAAGTGTAATTCTTCCGCTGGCCGGTTTTTTATTATTCAAATATTTTCCTGATAATACGCCAAAAGCTAACGGTGAATAGGCTAACAAGCCGCATTTTTCTCGCATGGCAATTTCTGCAAGGCCAACTTCAAAGCTACGGTTTAGTAAGTTATACGGATTTTGAATGCTGACCATTCGTGGTAAGCCGAGTGACTCTGATAGTTGCAGAAATTTCATTGCCCCCCAAGGTGTTTCGTTTGATAGGCCGACAGCACGAATTTTTCCTTGTGCTACCAAGTCTCCTAATATTTCTAGAGTTTCTTTTATTGGGGTGTCTGCGTCGGACGAGCCACTTTGCGATGAGTGCCGATAACCTAACTCACCGAAAAAGTTAGTGCTTCTATCTGGCCAGTGTAGTTGATATAAATCGATGTAATCAGTTTGCAGTCGTTCAAGACTCTTATTCAGCGCTTGTGTTATATTTTTTTTATCAAGGCATATGTTGCCATCTCTGATGTATGGTAGCCAGTCTGCTTGAGCAGCAACTTTGCTCGCAATAATAACTTTGTCACGATTTTTTCGGCTAGCTAGCCAATTACCAATAATGGTTTCTGTTGCAGAATAAGTTTCAGCCATAGGCGGCACCGGATACATTTCTGCGGTATCAAAAAAATTGATTCCCGAATCTAGCGCGTAGTCCATTTGATCGAAGGCCTGATCTTGGGTATTTTGTTCACCCCATGTCATTGTGCCGAGACAAATTTGACTAACGTTAATGCCTGTATTGCCCAGTGGACGAAATATCATTTGGCATTTTCCAAATTAGTTTGAAATGATGGGATGATCTTCAGAAGCCCATAACTCAATGCCACCCCAAAGGTTATAAACCGTTTCAAATCCCATTTGAGTTAATGTGAATGCTGCTAGGGCACTTCTTCCGCCGGAGGCGCAATAAACGACGATTGGGCGATCGTGTGCCTGACATAGTTCGGGGTTTCTACTTTTATAGGCCGAGTCTGCCGCGCCTTCTAGTGTGCCTCTAGGAACGAGTACCGCATTTTCTATGTGGCCAGCCGCATATTCACTTTCTTCTCTAATATCAAGAATCAATAGGTCCGGTTCGTCTTCCATAATTTCGAGAAAATCTTCAACCGTAATTTCATCTGTCTGGCTTCTTGCTTCTTTAACGAAGTCCATTAATACTTTTGCCATTGTGTTGCCTTATGTGTTTAAAGTAAAAGTGACTGGGCCGTCATTTGTCAGTGATACTTTCATGTCCGCCCCAAATATGCCTGATTCTACAATATTGTGAACAGATGTTGCGTATTTTACACAATAAAGAAATAATTTTTTTGCGACCTCCGGTGGTGCACCACCAGAAAAGCCGGGCCTTGAGCCATTTTTAGTATCTACTGCAAGCGTAAATTGAGGCACCAGCAAAAGCCCGCCGGCAGTTGTTGATAAGCTCAGGTTCATTTTATTATTTTCGTCAGCAAATACCCGATAGCTTAGCAATCTGTCGATCAACCGTTTTGCTTTAATTTCATCATCTTCGCGTTCAATTCCTATAAGCACCAATATGCCATGGTCTATTTCTCCAACGATTTCGTTGTTTACAGCTACATTAGCGTGAGTCACTCGTTGAAGTAATCCGATCATAATTATCCATTCTTTAGCTATTCACTAGCAACCTAGCTGTTGGTAAGTCGGTTTGCGAATCCGATAGGCGTTAAAAGACCTATGTAAAAACTCTTGCAGGTAAAAGAATAAGTCTAATACCGATATTTAATAATGTTTTTGGCCATTTCAGTTGAAAAACACGCTTCAGATACAATTTATCTGCTGATAATTACACAGGTTGTTTGGCCGCTATTAAGGTCTATACTTCATCGCAGTACGACAATTTAACGCGTAATTCGAAGCTTGTAAAATGTGTTTATGTCTTGCTGTAATTTAGAGTGGCGAGAGTTACTATTATGCTGATGTTGACGAAGATTTGGCAGTGTAATAACCTTTATTTTGGTGTCTCTATTCGTTAAATGGTGTTATAACTTGTTGTTTGGATTAATGCTGACACGATCTATAATCCTTTCTTTAATATGTATTTACAATACACTTTAATAAGGGTAAAGTGGCCGTATTATTTCTAACGTTTTATTAAAAAGCCGGAGGCAATTGTATATGTTTGGACTGTTAAAAAAACTATTTGGTGGATCTTCAGAAGTAGCACAAGATGAAGCAAAAGGAAGTTTATTTGAACGCATAGGTGGTGATGGTGCCGTTGATGCGGCTGTAGATATCTTTTATCGAAAAGTGTTAGCTGACGATCGTGTTAATCAGTTTTTTGAAGGCGTTGACATGGATAAACAGGCAACAAAGCAAAAAGCCTTTTTGACTATGGCATTCGGTGGCCCGCACAATTATACCGGTGAAGACATGCGTAAAGGTCATGCGCACCTAGTAGCAAATGGACTAAATAGTGGACATTTTGACGTTATTATGGAGCACCTGGGTGGCACTTTGACCGAGTTAAATGTACCTGGTGACCTGATTGGTGAAGCGGCAGCCATCGCAGAAAGTACCCGTGCTGATGTATTAGCTGGTTACACTGACGAAGAAAAAGCAGCTAAGGCGGGCTCACAAACCTTATTTGAACGCATAGGTGGCGATGCAGCTGTAAATGCAGCGGTGGATATTTTCTATCGTAAAGTATTAGCCGATGATCGTGTTAACCAGTTTTTTGAAAATGTTGACATGGATAAGCAGGCAACAAAACAAAAAGCTTTCCTGACCATGGCATTTGGCGGCCCTCACAATTACACCGGTGAAGATATGCGTAAAGGTCATGCTCATTTAGTTGCAAAAGGGCTGAATGACACTCATTTCGATGTAATCATGGAGCATTTGGGTGGCACTTTGACCGAGTTGAATGTACCTGGTGATTTGATTGGTGAAGCAGCAGCCATTGCTGAAAGTACACGTGGTGATGTTTTAGGTCGTTAATTTCACGACCAGTTTTTGATATTGTTGTAATACCTAGGACGAGTGGATTTTATTCACTCGTCTTTTTTTGTCTAGCAATCGTACGTCCCTCCCTTTATCCCTCGAAATCTCAGTGCATTTGAAAATTAGATCTTTTAGTTTCAGTAAATCGATAGGTTTATCAATTTTTAAGGTTACCATTATTTTAAATAATTAATGGAAGGCAGCATCATGGGTAATCAAAAACAAACTAAGCGAGATCAACTGGACTTTCCCGTTGAAAAGGGCGCATTTGTACGCTGGGAATCACAGTTTAGAAGCTGGGTAACTGTCGATGGGGATGCCGGACCAACAGGAATGGAAGGTTTTAAGGCGGAAGCGGGTCGGTATCATTTATATGTTTCAGATGCCTGCCCTTGGGCGCACCGGACACTAATCTATCGAAAGCTTAAAAAGCTGGAAGATATGATAAGTGTGTCTGTTGTGAATCCAAAAATGACGGAAATTAGCTGGGACTTTAACGAATACCCAAATGCTACTGGTGACACTTTGTACGGCGCAAAAACGTTGCAGGAAATATATGATAAAGCAGCAGGTAAATATGATGGTGTAGTAACCGTGCCGATATTATGGGATAAGAAAAAACAAATCATTGTTAATAATGAATCATCAGAGATTATTAGAATGTTGAATTCTGCATTTAATCATTTAACTGGCGATGAAAATGACTATTATCCTCAAAATTTGAAAAATGAAATTGATGAGATAAATGCTTTTGTTTATGACAATATAAATAATGGCGTTTATAAAACAGGCTTTGCTAAAACTCAAGCAGCCTACGAAAAGGCATTTGATGATTTATTTTATGCATTAGATGAAATAGAAAGACGCTTGGCAAACCAGCGATATTTAGTTGGTGATACATTCACAGAAGCAGACCTACGTTTATTCCCAACATTAATTAGATTTGATTCTGTTTACGTCGGCCACTTTAAATGTAACTTAAAACGGATTGATGATTATCCAAATCTTTCAAATTACCTTAGAGAAATGTACCAAATGTCGGGTATCGGAGATACCGTTAATATGGATCATATTAAAACACATTATTACTGGAGTCATACTTCTATTAATCCAACGCGTATTGTACCTAAAGGGCCTGAGATTGATTATATGAAAGGTCATAATAGGGGGAATGTTTAACCTAGATTCCGCAGTTAGATCGCGATTTCTAGCACAAGCTCTTGATGCACCTAGTCAATTTAAAAAACTGCTGATCACCAATAAGGTGACCACGCATTTTTTAAATTCACTATGCACATCAATATCTTGCACTATAAAGTCGAATCTAACTGCGGATTCTAGGTTTAAAGAAACATTTTAGTTTACTAATTTTTTGTGAGCTTTATGCATTCCTATTTAGAGTAAGGCCGGCCACGATGCGTTTATATATAGCGTTTAGATCACCTATTAGCCACGTAACTTGTTCGTAATTATTATTTAACAACTGAAACTCAATTTTCTCGCAGTGTTTACTTAGTATTTGGTAGCCAAACGCACCACCCGTACCTTTGAGTTTATGTGTGGCAATTTTCAATTGGTTCCAGCTTTTATTTGTGAGTGAGATATTAATTTCTTCAATAAAACTAGCGCCGTCATTATTAACAAATTGTACTACTAGTGCCATCATCTCCGGGGAGTCATCAATGTGCTCTGGTTCAATTGGTACTGTATTGACGAAGGGGGTGGTGTTTGGCAAATGTTGTCGCACTATATTTGAGAGTTGTTCTCGGTTGATTGGTTTGGCAACAAAATCATCACATCCTGCGGAAATGCATTGCTCTCTATCTTCTTTCATTGCATTAGCAGTAAGTGCAACAATAGGTTTGTTGTATCCTTGTTTTCTTAATAATTGCGTTGCTTCTAATCCATCCATTACTGGCATCTGAATGTCCATGAGAACTAAATCATAATTATTTGATAAAGCTTCATCCACAGCTAGTTTTCCATTTTCTACAATCGTTATTGTGGCCCCCATTCGTTTTAGGAGCGTAGAAAATAATATTTGGTTCAGTTCGGTATCCTCTACAAGTAAAATATTACCGGTAACAAAATTAATCTGTGGTAATTTTGTTACCGCTGCCTGGGTTGTAATGCCAGCTAAGTCCTCCTCTCGATTGATTAAAACTATATCGCCTAATCGACCTGTGCTAATTGTGGCGGTAAAGCGACTTCCTTTACCTAGTGTGCTAACGACAGAAATATTTCCACCGAGCAGTTTTGCTAAACTTCGCGATAAAGATAAGCCTAAGCCGGTGCCGCCATAGCGGCGTGTAGTTGCGGAGTCTGCTTGTTCAAAATCTTTGAAAATACTCTCCATTTTATCGTCACTAAAGCCAATGCCAGAATCTACTACTTCGAATGAAATTTCTTCTTCACGAAAGTTGGTGCTGATATTAATTTGAATATGTCCCTTGTTCGTAAACTTGATTGCATTGCTGCACAAATTTAGCAATATTTGTTTCATTCTTAATGGGTCACTTAATATGGTTTTTGGTATTGGGTAGTTGTAGTTGACGCTAAAACTTAAACCTTTTTCTTGAGCTTGCATTTCAACAATAGTCCGCACATCCGCTAAGGCCTGAAATGGTGATGTTGGAACATTTGCAATTTCCAATTTAGCAGCTTCAATTTTAGATAAATCTAAAATATCATTAATGATGTTAAGCAAATGCTTTCCGCTGCCAACAATTCTGATCAACGCATTTAATCTTTCTGATGCGGTCTGGTCACTATCCAGAGATAACTCAGCGAAACCAATAATTCCGGTTAGAGGTGTGCGAATTTCGTGACTCATGTTAGACAAAAATGAACTTTTTGCGTCATTAGCTCTCAATATTTCCATTAAATATATCTCGCGAGCTTGTCTTGCTTGATTGGAACGATCATTAATGACAAGCCCAATTAGTAGGCCCGTGATTATTGCGGCGGATGACATAAGCAGAATCCATAAACGATCCTGATAATAAGTTTCTTCTGCTTCTTTTGCGGATTGATCTGCTGCCTGTTTTTGAAAAAGGAATAATTCAGATAATGCCTGAAAGACATCGTCTTGACGTGGTATTGCATCTTTAACTAATACTTCTCTGGCTAAATCGAGTTGGCCTTCTATCAGGTATTCAATTACTTTATTTTGAAGTGTATCCGAAACTTTGCTTTTGGCCTTTTGTGATTCGAGTATCGTGAGTTCAGCGTCGGCCATTTTATGTTTGAGGAAGGCCGTACGGTTTCTAATGAATTCGGTGCCCAAAAAGTTAAATCGAATAAGCTCATTGTCTCGTTCGGGTGGATCGTTGAGTAAAATTATTCGCTGTAAAATAACAGTGCGTTCATGTGCTGCGGCACGCATGTTGGCCACATCTTGCATTTTGTCAATCTGAAGTTGAACAATGCTCTCAGCCTTGGCACGAATAAGATTCATACCCCATAAACCGACACCAGTAATACATAGCGTTAACACAATCATAATGATTCCGCAGAGTAATAGTCCTGCTTTTTTCTCTTCAGAAATCCAGCTAGTTTCAATGCGTTTTTTTAGTGTGTTATTTTTCAAATTTATGATTTTGTTTAATTTACATGATGTTCTGGTCAAATTATTTAAGCTACTCTGAAAAGTGCATCGGACGGCGAAGAGCATCCTTGAGCATGACGAGAGGGAGTATTAATTACGATGGACGGACATAGGTTGTAGAATGAAACTTTTGTCAAAAATCAATTACGCGAATGAATAGAAGCGAGTTATATGCGCTGTCGCACAGGCGTTGATTTAATGTCTGTTAGTTAATTTTAGATAGAGGTATATTATAACTATTGGTTTTTAAGGGCTGAGTCGATAATGGCTAACATTGATTCTTTGGTAAAAGGTTTGGTTAGGTAATAAGGCGTGCCAGCCCGAACAGCTTCACGAATATCTTCTTCTTCGGTATTTGCAGTCTGAAGTATTACTGGGATGTTTTTCAAAATTTCATGTTGTCGCATTAGCTTGAGAACCTCAAGGCCATCCATATCTGGCATATTCCTATCCAATAAGACAAGGTCGTAGCGATCGGGGGTTCCACTAAGCATTTTCCAGGCTGCGTGTCCGCCACTTGCGGTGTTTAGCTCATAAGGTGAGTTTAGGGATGTTAAGTAGCACTCAATGAGTGCTAATTGAATACTTGTGTCGTCAACGGCGAGAATGGTCAGTCTTTTAGGCATTAAAATAATACAATTTTGTAAGAGAATTTAATTTATTATATGTTGTGCTTAATATAAATCAAATTCTTATGTACAGTTAAATTCTAAAGTTGAAAAATGTAACGTTACCTTTTTAATTATCGGGTTTTGATAATGTTAATATTAATTTACTGCCTCGAACTCATAGGTTGACTGGTTCGAGACAGCGCATCAGAGCTTAACTATATTGAAAGTTGATACTCCGACGGTAAAACACGATTTTCATCATTGGAGCGAATATTCAGAAGCTGAGTTACTTTGTAAAAAAGTGCATAAAGTGGATCCCAGGCTATCAGTGCTGTTAACAGTAAATATAAACTCGCTAAATTAGCAAGTGCAAAAAATAACGGTAAGCCCGGTGCCAATAATAAATAAAATACTGTAATAAGCGCAGTTGCTGCCCGAAGACAACGTTCAGCAAGTGCGACGTTAACCCATAAAGTATTATCCATCTTGTTCTCCTTTAATTAATAAAAAAAGAATAGTGCATCCTTGCACTGTTCTGGTTTGACTAGAGCAACAGGTGTACCAAACGTAAAGTAGTTAATAAGTGTTTGAAAGGTTTGGGGGTATTCTAAAGCTGAAGATTTGGGGAAATGAATAGTGAATTTTACTGTTTTAAACTGTCTGTGTTAGACGAATTTTTAGTCGATAAATGATTGAACTTTTATTGGAACGAAATTTAATTCATCTAGTTTGACCCATTCTTGAATTATTCTTCGAAAAATTGGAAGTCTTAAACGAAAAGTGATTTCTGGTTGTCGTTGTGTGTTAGTTTGACATATTGGTCCTCGTGAATAAATGGACGATAAGGTGTGCTGACTTATATCGGGAATGGTTGCCTGTTAGCGAGCACGACTTTGTGGTTTTCTGAGTTTTTATCAGGGGTTTCTGATCATGAGTTGATTACGGGTGTTTATTTTCAGTTAAAATAAAGTAGCTCTGCGGTTGCAATTATAGAGGATGCAGTTTGTATGGATATAGTGGCACTTTCAGGTAGCGTCAGTAATAAATCTTATAACACGGCATTGTTGAATGCGATTTCACAATTGTCTCCCGATCATATAAACGTAACAGTGTTGGAGTCGTTACAAAATATTCCGACATTTAGTCCCGACATTGAAGATCAATTAATGCCTGAATTAGTGGCTAGTTTTATTGATAAAATCCGGCGCGCGGACGGGCTAATTATATGCGCGCCCGAATATGCACATGGTATCTCTGGTGTTTTGAAAAATGCACTCGACTGGATGGTGTCCTCAGATGCGCTAGTATTAAAACCCGTTGTGATAATGACAGTCTCAACCAGTGGCTTGGGCGGTGTGCGAGCGTTTAGTTCGTTAGTTCAAATATTAAGTGCGATGAATTCACATGTGGTTATAGATGCGTCGTTATGTATTCCATATGCGAAATTGAAATTTGATGATAGTCTTAATTTGGTTGATGAAATTACAATAAAAGCAATTGATGTTTCATTACTGTCATTGGAGCGAACAATAGATCAGAGAAATGCCTGATATTGACGTTTGTGAGCAGGGATGTAGTGGTCAAAAGAAATAAAAAAACAATAATAAAGTGAGTTGTGAAATTAAAAAAACTGATATTTGTTTTAGTTTTATCTTGTTTGTGTTCTGAAAGTTATTCAGAAACATTGTCTGGTCCTCGGTTAGGTGTCAGCTACCTTTCTCCCAAAACAATTGATTTTATTGAAGACAAGGGTTTAACTGTTGAGCCGGTTATTACACAATTCGGTTGGCAGTTTGAAAAAAAGTTTTTAACTACCACGTCTGGTCCAGAAGGCATTACTGCCATTATTCCGCTTTTTGGCGGCGTTGAGCAAGGTGTGTTTATTCCAAGCCTTACATGGTTGACGGGCTTGCGACTCAGAAA
>JAOTSL010000030.1 GCA_029864945.1 Gammaproteobacteria bacterium | reverse complement strand
GCTTGCAATGGTTCTTTGGTGCTCGAAGAGTAGGCGATCCTCGCGACGCCCAGCAATTTTGTGAAGCGCAAAGCGTATCTTCCAGAGAAATGACTGGGATGTTTGTAGGTCAGCGTATTCTGTTTCAGTCAAAAAGCCGCGATGGACAAGATCTTTCAGGTTGTTGTCGCCAAAATGTCTTTTTGTAACCCAGCCGATCATTTGTAAGTCGCGCAGTCCGCCAGGACCTTCTTTTATATTGGGTTCAAGGTTATAGGCGGTGTTGTGGTATTTGGAATGCCGTTGAATTTGTTCTAGCCACTTTTGTTTAAAAAACTGAGGGCTAGGCCAAATTTTATCGGGGCCGGTTGAGATATCAAGCAATTGAAAAAGTGATTCAGGTCCTGTGATTAGTCGAGACTCAACTATGTTCGTAGCGATAGTAATGTCTTTTGCTGACTCCTCTATGCATTGCTGTAAGGTGCGTACGCTACTGCCAATTTCGATACCAATATCCCATAAAAATGTGATAAAGCATTCCAGTGAATCTTTGTAAGTCTCTACGTTGTCATGTTTTAGTAGTATTAATATATCTACGTCGGAGTAGGGGTGAAGTTCTGCGCGGCCGTATCCCCCAACAGCAATGAGGGCGATGTCTTCGTTTGTATCTGATATGAAAAAAGACCGCCACGCATGAATCATAAGTGTGTCTATAAAATGCGAGCGTGCTTTTATTAGTAATTCAATAGATACGTTTTCATCGAAAAGTGAAAACAGAGTTGCCTGCGCTGATTTTATTGCATGCTTATAATGTGGAATTTTATTACTGGATTGTGCAAGTTTATTTGTAAAGGCGTCGCGGTCAAATAATTCAGGCACATTGTGGGTCATAGGTGTGGCTTCCAGTTAATTTTTTGAGACACTGGCATTTCTTAAAGTGGAATGCCAGTTACAATGTCAAATGCGCGAAGATTGGCTTATACGTCAGGAACTACTTCGTTTTCACGTAAGGTTAAAACCTCGAAGCCGTTTTCTGTTACTAGTATGGTATGTTCCCACTGTGCAGATAAGGAGTGGTCCTTAGTGACGACTGTCCAGTTGTCTTTTAACATTTTTACGTGGCGCTTGCCGATATTAACCATGGGCTCAATAGTAAATGTCATACCTTCTTCCAGAGTGACTCCAGTTTGAGGGGTGCCGTAGTGAAGTACTTGAGGATCTTCATGAAAGTTTTTACCAATGCCGTGGCCGCAATATTCTCGGACGACAGAGCAGTTTTTTGATTCTGCGTATTTCTGAATGGCGTGGCCAATGTCACCAAGTTGAACGCCGGGTTTTACCATTTTAATGCCTTTCCACATAGCAATATGACTAGCTTCTATGGCGCGTGTTGCTTGAATTGATGGCTTTCCAATCACAAACATTTGACTGCTATCGCCATGATACTCATCTTTGATGACCGTAATATCGATATTAATAGCATCACCAGCTTTGAGTTTTTTGTCGCTGGGTATGCCATGACAAACCTGGTGGTTGACAGATGTGCAAATGGACTTCGGGAATCCACGATAGTTAAGCGGAGCAGGTATAGCGCTAAGTTCGTTGGTAATGTAATCATGACAAATGTCGTTTAATTCATCAGTTGTTACACCTGCGATGACATGGGGTTCTATCATGGTTAAAACTTGTGCTGTCAGGCGGCCGGCGACACGCATTTTTTCAATTTCTTCCTGCGTTTTAATGTGAATACTCATACCTAGTTTTAACCTCGGGGAATCAATGGATTAGTCGTCTGTGTTCAATATATTTCGTGTTGCAATGTTCGCATTATCGCCAGTTAAGCTCAAGTGTTTAAAGAGTTGATATTTGTAATTGTTGTCGGCCGTGATTTGTGGTATAAATCAGCGCGATTTTGAAGAGGAAATTCAAAGATCTTCATCCATTTTGCTGCTTGTGGTTCAAATGCGTTGAGTTTGTAGTTAAAATTCATCAATTTGTCGGCAACTGCTTTAAATTTGGTGAGGTTTGCTTTCCTTATTATGGGTAATGGCTCATTAGGGTCATTACAATTTAAAAACCACACACGTTTCGACACATTCATCAGGGTGCCTTGTGCTGATATAAAGCATGGGTTTGATGAGTGGGAAATGTGGAGGCATAACCCAAATTGGAGTTTAAACTATGTCTAGCGTTACTATGCGTCAAATGCTTGAGGCCGGCGTACATTTTGGTCATCAAACCCGTTACTGGAATCCTAAAATGGCACCATTTATTTTTGGTGACCGTAATAAAATCCATATCATAAATCTTGAGTCTTCTTTGCCCATGTTTAATGATGCAATGAATGTCGTCAGCAAGTTTGCTGCCAAGCGCGGTAATATTCTGTTTGTTGGTACCAAGCGTTCAGCGTCTGCTTTACTTAAAGAAGAAGCGACTCGTTGTGGCATGCCATTTGTTAACCATCGCTGGTTAGGCGGTATGTTGACTAATTTCCAAACAGTTAAGCAGTCAATCAAGCGCTTAAAAGAGCTTGAATCTCAGGCAAAAGATGGTCATTTTGAAAAGCTAAATAAAAAAGAAGCGTTGATGCGTTCGCGTGAATTGATCAAGCTTGAAATGAGCTTGGGCGGAATTAAAGATATGCGTGGTATGCCTGATGCTATCTTTGTTATTGACGTTGGTCATGAGAATATTGCTGTTTTAGAAGCGAAAAAACTCGGAATTCCAGTCATAGGTGTTGTGGATACAAATAACAGCCCTAATGATATTGATTATGTCATTCCAGGAAATGATGACTCTATGCGTGCAATTAAATTGTACGTAACCAGCGTGGCGGATGCAGTGCTTGAAGGTAAAAATTCAAATGTTGTAGGCAGAGATGATTTTGTTGCTGTTGATGAAGAAGGTAACATTGATACTGCTGAAGCGGCTAAAAAGAAAGCGCCTGCTAAAAAGAAAACTGTAGCTAAAAAAGCGGATGACGCTAAAAGTGCATAAGGTTTAGAGTTGTTCTATTTTGAATAACAAATAGCCATATTGAGTCAGTTTGATTGAAAAGGGGGCTATGCCCCCTTTTTGCAAGTTGGTCATCCCAAAAGACTATTTTTAACAAATTTCATAGAGGTTACGTCATGGCGATTACAGCAAGCCAAGTTAAAGAATTAAGAGAAAGAACCGGTGCGGGCATGATGGAGTGCAAAAAAGCATTGGTTGAGTGTGATGGTGATATCGATTCAGCAATTGAGCACATGCGCAAAACAGGTCTCGCTAAAGCAGATAAAAAAGCGGGCCGAATTGCAGCTGAAGGTGGCGTTATTATTAAGGCATCTCCTGATAGCAAAACAATCGCGATTCTTGAAGTAAATAGTGAAACTGACTTCGTTTCTGGTGGTGAAGATTTTGCTGCGTTTACAAATGAAGTGTGCCAGATAATTCTTGCTCAAGCGCCAGCTGATGTTGATGTGTTAATGGCCTCGAAAATGGCTAACGGAGATACTGTTGATATCGCATGCCGTGCTTTGATTGCTAAAATCGGCGAGAAGATTTCTGTTAGACGTTTTGCATTATTAAATACGGATGGCGCATTTTCTTTCTATTCTCACGGTGCGCGCATTGGTGTAGTTGTAGAAATGAAAGGCGGTACTGATGAGTTGGGTCGAGATGTTGCTATGCATATAGCAGCAACAAATCCAGTATGCGTATCAGAAGAGCAGGTTCCGGCAGAAATCCTCGAGAAAGAAAAAGTAATATTTATTGCGCAGGCAAAAGAAAGTGGCAAGCCTGACAATATCATTGAGAAAATGATTGAAGGTCGAATTAATAAGTATCTTAAAGAAGTTACATTGGTTGGCCAGCCATTTGTTAAAGACCCTGATACTACAGTTGAAAAATTGTTGAAATCAAATGATGCTACTGTTCTTTCATTTTGCCGATATGAAGTTGGTGAAGGTATCGAAAAAGCGGTAGATAATTTTGCAGAAGAAGTAATGGCACAGGTTAGAGCTTAAACTATTAGAGGTTATTAGCTTTACAGCTAATTAGTTTGTAACTGCTCAGCGTGTTTAGATTTTACCTCAGATCAAGGCGTTTTCGCACGGAGAGAGGGAGCATATAAAAATATGTGACCGATTGAGTACGAAAACAACGCAGATATGAGGTGAAAGATGAATACGCTGAGTAGTTACATTAGTTTTTAGTTTGATTTGATGTACAGATTCAATGTTTTAAATAGGAGTAGTGTTTTTAATTAAGCATTACTCCTGATTGATTAGTTTTTTGCCAATTTCTAAAACATTAAGGAGATATTGTGTCCAAACCTAAATATAAGCGCATACTGTTAAAATTAAGTGGTGAAGCACTTATGGGTGATGCGGATTATGGTATAGATCCTTTGGTGGCCAGCCGAATAGCTGACGAGGTTCAGGAGTTGGTGGATCTGGGTATTCAGGTGGGAATGGTTATAGGTGGTGGCAACATATTTCGCGGTGCGGGTCTCGCAGAAGCGGGCATGGATCGTGTTGCAGGTGATCACATGGGAATGTTGGCCACGGTGATTAATGCGCTGGCGTTGCAAGATGCAATTGAAAAACGCGGAATATATGTGCGAGTTATGTCTGCATTAGAGATTAAGCAGGTATGTGAAGACTATATTCGTAGACGTGCTGTACGACACCTTGAAAAAGGTCGGGTCGTTATATTTGCAGCTGGTACAGGAAACCCGTTTTTTACAACAGATTCGGCCGCAAGTTTGCGCGGTGTTGAGATTTGTGCTGACATCGTGCTTAAGGGTACAAAGGTCGATGGTGTTTATTCAGATGATCCAGTTAAAAATCCTGATGCAGTATTGTACAAAACATTAACCTATGACGAAGTGATTGAGCGTAAACTTAATGTGATGGATACGGCGGCAATTGTATTGTGTCGTGACCAAAATATGCCACTGCGGGTGTTTAATATGAATACGACCGGTAACTTGATGCGTGTTGTTATGGGTGAAGATGAAGGAACACTTGTTCACTGATTGTTAAACGGTGGAGAGCATGAATAAGAGTGTAGAGGAAGGGTAAAATGATAAACGAAATCAAAAAAGACGCTGAAACCCGAATGGGTAAGAGTATTGATTCATTCAAAACAGATTTGGCAAAGATACGTACGGGTCGTGCTCATACATCATTACTTGATAGTGTGATGGTACCGTATTACGGAAGTGATGTACCGCTTTCGCAAGTGGCAAACATTAGTGTTTCGGATGCGAGAACTTTAACAGTAGCCCCTTGGGAAAAGGACATGGTTGCTGCTATTGAAAAGGCGATAATGTCTTCTGATTTGGGTTTAAATCCTTCTACAGTTGGTACGACAATGCGCGTACCTCTACCTGCACTGACGGAAGAGCGTCGAAAAGATTTAATTAAAGTGGTTAGAAAAGAAGCTGAGAGTGCACGGGTTGCAGTAAGAAATATTCGCCGTGATGCGCTGGGTGACTTGAAGTCATTATTAAAAGAAAAAGAAATTAGCGAAGATGACGATCGTAAAGCCCAGGAGCAGATTCAAAAAATCACAGATAATAAAGTGTCAGGTATAGATGACCTTTTGAAAGTGAAAGAAAAAGAATTAATGGAAATATAATTTTTGAATGAATGGGGTGGCCACCTAGATTTTTTTTAAAACGTATTTTTCCCCATTGCTGTAGTGTTGGTTACTCATTGAAGATTAAGATTAGAGAAAAAATATTTGGTTCGTCAAGCTTTGGTTTATCAAAGAAAACGAGAGAAAATAGTCAGAATATGACAAGTTCACCCGACGGGGATATCATTATTCCTGAGCATATTGCAATAATTATGGACGGGAATGGTCGATGGGCAAAACATCGAACCATGCCGCGTGTCGCGGGTCATCGTGCTGGTGTTGAATCTGTACGTAAAATGGTCAAGTCCTGTCGAGAGTCTGGTGTTAAGGTATTGACCCTTTTTGCGTTCAGTAGCGAAAACTGGAGGCGGCCTCCCCAGGAAGTCAGCTTACTGATGGATCTGTTTATGACAGTCCTTAAGTCCGAAGCTAAGAAATTGAGCAAAAACAACGTTCAACTTCGGGTGATTGGTGACGTTTCTGCTTTTTCTCCAAAATTACAAGACCGTATTAAGGCTGCGATCGACTTAACAAAAGATAGTGATGGTCTGATATTAAATGTTGCAGCTAACTATGGTGGGCGATGGGATATCGTCAATGCGACTAAGCTCATTGCAAAAAAAGTAAAAAATGGCGATCTGGATATTGACCAGATTGATGATGCGATGATGGCTGAGTACATGAGCTTTGCTGATTTGCCTGAGCCGGATTTGTTTATTCGTACCGGGGGGGATGAGCGGATAAGTAATTTTTTACTTTGGCATCTGGCTTATACCGAATTTTATTTTACTGATATTTTATGGCCTGATTTTGGTGAAGACGAATTGCAAAAAGCGATTGAGGAGTTCTCTAAACGGGAACGTCGCTTCGGACAAACTGGCGAACAGGTAAGGCAGGAATTGTGCTAAAACAACGATTGATCACCGCAGCAATCCTTATCCCTATAGTTTTATGGGCGATATTGAATCTTTCTACTCTTCCAGCATTTGGTATTTTACTTGGCATTTTTATTGTGCTGGGTGTGTTTGAATGGACACGTTTAATTAAGTTTAAGGGTTCGTCTTCCTACAAATACACTTATGTCGCATTAATCTTAGCTGGAATGCTTGCTTCATTGGCATTAATGCAGAGCGATTTTCTATTCTTTGTCTTTTTATCCGTCACTGTTGCTTGGTGGAGTATGCAATTGGCTCAACTTTCTTCATACGCAGGAGAGACTGGTGTCGATCCCGCCAAATCGCTGGAAAATTTATGGACCGGTGCTTTGTTGCTGGTGCCGACATGGGCATCGCTGATCTTCATACATCAGGATGTAAGTAATGGTCCGCAGCTGGTTTTGTTCTTGATGATTTTAATTTGGACCGCAGATAGCGGTGCGTATTTTTCTGGTCGTCGATTTGGTAAAAATAAACTTGCGCCACTAGTTAGCCCCGGTAAAACCAAAGAAGGGGCGTATGGCGCCTTTGCGGCTTCCGCTATAGTTGCTTTTATCGGCGGTATTTGGTTAGAGCTCGGCTTTTTTCAGTTTATCTTTTTCATTGTTTTAAGCATGATTGTGGTGGTGTTTTCCATCGGCGGTGATTTGTTAGAAAGTGTTTACAAGCGAAAAGCTGAACTAAAAGACAGCGGGACTTTATTGCCGGGTCACGGTGGTGTGCTTGACAGAATAGATAGTCTTATGTCGGCCGCTCCGGTTTTCGCTCTTGGTATCTGGCTTTTAGGAATCATTTAGTGGAAAATATATCGGTATTGGGTTCGACTGGTTCTATCGGCGAGAGTACCCTTGATGTTGTAGCGCGTTTACCTGACCGATACAAAATTATTGCCCTGACCGCAAATCGTAGTGTAGAAAAATTAATAGAGCAATGTAAGACATTTAAACCTCACTATGCAGTGATGGCAGAAGAGTCTGCTGCAGAAAAACTAGAAAGTGCGTTACGAGAAATCGGCTTAAGCGAAATCCAGGTTCTTTCTGGTGTTGAGGGGCTAGAAAAGGTTGCTAGTTTACCTGAGGTAGACCAAGTGATGGCTGCTATTGTTGGCGCCGCCGGTTTATTGCCTACCTTGGCTGCCGCAAGAGCAGGTAAGCGGGTGCTACTCGCAAATAAAGAAGCGTTGGTTATGTCGGGCCAGCTTTTTATTGATGAAATTGAAAAGAATAACGCAGAGTTATTGCCTATCGATAGCGAGCATAATGCTATCTTTCAATGTATGCCTTCTCACAAAAGAACTGACTTACGTTCTGTTGGTGTTAAGCGTATTTTACTTACCTCATCCGGCGGTCCATTTCTAAATCGAACGCTCAACGAGTTGTGTGGTGTCACGCCAGACCAAGCCTGCGCTCATCCAAATTGGGAGATGGGCCGAAAAATATCCGTTGATTCAGCTACCATGATGAACAAAGGGTTGGAGGTGATAGAGGCGCATTGGTTGTTTAATGCACCCGCAGACGATATTCAAGTCGTTGTTCACCCGCAAAGCGTTATTCATTCAATGGTGGAATATGACGATGGTTCAGTGCTTGCTCAGATGGGCAATCCTGATATGCGAACCCCTATTGCACATGCGATGGCTTGGCCTGAGCGAACTATTTCCGGCGTAAGTAGTTTGAATTTGTTCGATATTGCCAGACTTGATTTTGAAAAACCCGATTTTGAACGATTTTCCTGCCTTAGATTAGCTTACGATGCCCTCCGCAACGGAGGAACAAGTACTGCTATTCTCAACGCTGCCAATGAAGTAGCGGTTGACGCATTTTTAAATGAAACCATTTCATTCTTGAACATTCCAAAGGTAATCGAATCCGTTATGGATCAAATGGCAGCTGTAGATGCAAATTCTTTGAATGTAGTCCTTGAGGCTGATAAAGAAGCTCGCTCAATTGCAGTTGAGGAAATTCAGAGCTTAGGTAGGTAGCATGGATATATTGATTTCAGTTTTGTCGTTTGTTGTTGCACTTGGATTGTTAATCGCAATTCACGAATTTGGTCATTTTTGGGTTGCTAGAAAAGTAGGCGTTAAAGTTATCACCTTTTCTATAGGGTTTGGTAAGCCATTGTGGACAAAAACCTTCGGCGAAGATAAAACACAATTTTCAATATCCGCTATACCGCTTGGTGGTTATGTAAAAATGCTCGATGAAAGGGAAGGCGAAGTTGAAGCTCACGAACTTCATCGCGCATTTACACAAAAAACATTAGGTCAGCGTTTTGCTGTGGTAGTCGCCGGTCCTGTAGCTAATTTTGTATTTGCCATCTTTGCCTATTGGGCGCTTTTTATAATAGGTGTGCCGGGTGTAAAGCCGATTGTTGACGCAGTTGAAGTAAACTCACCATTTGCTCAGGCTGGTTTGCAGCAAGGTGATCAAATCATATCGATTGATGGCAAAGATACGCCGACGCTTGAGTCAGCCAGAATGGCATTGATTGAAAGCATCATGGATCAAGCAGAAGTCGATGTCATTGTTAGTCAATTTGCTACGTCGCAGCGTACTTTGTCGCTGGATTTAACCCAAACGCCAGTTGATGCCATTTCAGGTAATCTTCTTCAGTATCTAGGATTTACACAGTACCGTCCTAAATTACCGCCAATTATAGGTCGTGTTGTAGAAGGCGGTGCAGGTCAGGCAGCCGGGATGCTCGAGGGTGACGAAATTATACTGGTTGATGGTAGGCCCATGGATGACTGGATGAAATGGGCGGAATACGTACGAACTAAGGCAAATAAAGCAGTAGATATTGTGATTTTTCGTGATCAATCGGAAATGTCTCTGGTAATTACGCCAGCGTTGATTGAAACGCAGAACGGTAACATTGGTCGTGTCGGGTTAGGGCCTTATGTCCCTGAGAATTTTTACGATGAGTTGCGTGCGACTCAGCGTTATTCACTTATTCCCGGTATGTTTGCGTCTTTGCAAAAAACTTGGGATATGTCCATTCTGACTCTTCAAATGTTCTGGAAGATGTTATCAGGGCAGGCGTCTCTGGAAAACATAAGTGGGCCGATAAGCATCGCGCAATATGCGGGAATGTCTGCTCAAATAGGTTATATCAGTTTTATCTCTTTTATGGCTATTATCAGTGTGAGTCTCGGTGTGTTAAATCTGCTGCCCGTTCCGCTTTTAGATGGCGGGCATCTCATGTACTATACGATTGAATTCATTAAGGGTTCTCCTGTTTCTGAGGCTGCTCAGATAATTGGACAAAAGATAGGCATTCTGTTGCTAGGAAGTTTAATGTTTCTCGCAGTGATGAATGATATAACCCGCGTCATAAGCTAGAATCTAAATACGGAATAACCTAAATCAATGAAGCAAGCTGTTTATGCAATTTTCGGTATACTTATTTTTTACTCAACTCTTTATTCTACTCAGAGTATCGCGTTTAGCGAATTTAAAGTAAGTGAAATACAGCTGAGAGGGCTGCAAGGCATTGCAGAATCCACTGTTTTAAACTATCTCCCGGTTAAAGTTGGGGACTCAGTTGACGAAGATGTTTCTTCTAACGCGATTGATACTCTTTTTAAAACCGGCTTTTTTAATGACATCACACTCAAAAATGAAAATACGATTCTCATCGTAGAATTAGTTGAGCGACCAGCCATTGCTAAAATTAAAATTTCGGGTAACGATGAAATTTCCGAAGATGATTTGACAGGTGCGTTGAAAAAAATCGGTTTATCCGAGGGCCGTATCTTTAATCGTTCATTGTTAGATAAGGTAGAGCAAGAATTACAACGACAATATTTTTCGCTAGGTAAATATGGCGTTAAAATTCAATCAAAAATATTAGATCAAGAACGAAACCGAATTGCCCTTGAAATTGAAATAGATGAAGGGCAGGTAACGCGCATTCGTAAAATTAATATTATTGGAAACTCATCTTTTAGCGATAAAGTTTTACTGGGTGAATTTAATTCTGAAGCACATTCAGAATTTTCAACATTTGGAAGCGATAGTCAATATTCAAAACAAAAATTGTTTGCTGATATCGAATTACTTCGTTCATTTTATATGGATCGTGGATATTTGAAATTTTCGATCGAAAGTACTCAAGTATCAATCAGTCCCGATAAAAACGATGTCTTCGTCACTATTAATATCAATGAAGGTGGTAAGTACACCGTATCTGATGTGAAGCTTGCAGGTGAATTTGTGGTTGCGGAAGACGAGTTGAAAACATTCGTCGGGCTAAAAAGTGGCGATATATTCTCTAGACGATTGATTTCAGAAAGCAGTAACAAAATTAATCAACGATTGGGTGTTGACGGTTATGCATTTGCTAATGTTAATCCACAGCCAGAAGTTAATGAAGAAGATAAAACCGTATCATTGACGTTTTTTATTGACCCGGGCAAACGTGTTTATATCCGCAGAGTCACATTTGGCGGTAATGTAAAAACGCATGACGAAGTGCTTAGAAGAGAAATGCGTCAGTTAGAGGGCGGTTGGTATTCAACAACCAAGCTCGAACGTTCAAAAACCCGATTATTTCGTACTGGTTTTTTTGAAGATGTAAATGTTGAAACACCATTGGTAGCTGGCCATACAGATATGGTTGATGTTGTTATACACGTTACGGAGCGGCCATCAGGCAGTGTACAGGCTTCAGTCGGTTATGGTCAGGGTTCAGGTATCATTCTTTCTGCCAGCATTAATCAAAATAATTTTCTGGGCACAGGTAAACAGGTTGGCGCTGAAATTAGCAATAATGATGTGAATACGGTTTATAGTTTTTCCATGACGGACCCTTATTTTACAGTTGATGGTATTAGTCGAAGTTTTCGTGTTTATTTTAGAAAAACCGATGCAGCAGCGGCGTCTAGTATTGCCGGATATAACTCAGATGTATATGGCGGAAGTGTTGGTTTTGGTTTTCCGCTAAGCGAGTATCGACGGGCAAGAATTGGACTTGGTTTTGATGATACTGTCTATCGTTTATCAGGTAATCCACCATCTTTATATTCAAATTTCAAAGAAAGTTACGGTGATAATTTCAAAACTATTACAGTTAACGGCTCGTGGTCATTTGATACACGAAATCGCGTAGTTTTTGCTGATTCAGGTTTTCATACAGTGGCGACAAGTGACGTCACTTTACCTGGTGGCGATTTGCAATATATGAAATTAAGTTTGCGCCAACAAATATTTTGGACCGCGATCAAGCACTGGACAATTCATCTTGATGGTACTGGTGCTTTTGCCCACGGCTATGGATCTACTGAATCAGTTCCTTTTTATGATTATTATTATGCTGGTGGTGCACAAAGTGTTCGGGGTTTCAGGTCAAATAGTTTGGGGCCACAGGATAATAATGATTCGTTAGGTGGGACTAAAAAACTGGTTGGCGTTGCTGAGTTGTTATTTCCTAATCCATTTTCAAAAGACAGTAATTCGGTTCGTTTGAGTGCGTTTGTTGATGCGGGTAATATTTGGGGGGCGGATCAAAAGGTGGATATTGCTGATATTCGAGCAACATATGGTTTTGGTTTTACCTGGATGGCGCCAATAGGCGCGTTAAAATTCAGTTGGGCATGGCCGCTTAGAACGCAGGTTGGCGATGAAACTGAGCGCTTCCAGTTTTCTATTGGCGCACCGTTTTAATTAACGTAGCTTGAAAAATGTGTAATGATTTATATTGCCACTAAATAATAAAGAAAGTCAGGAGTTTAAAGTGAAAAAACTATCAATAATTTTATTATTAATTGCACCACTGTTAGCGTTTCAGAATGTATCGGCAAAAGAGTTAAAAATTGGCGTTGTTGATATAGCTAAAGTACTAGAAGAGTCACCGCAAGCGGATGTTGCACGTACGAAACTGCAAGAAGAGTTCTCACCAAGAGAAAAGGTCCTGGTTGAAGAGCAAAAGAAAATTCGTGATCTTGAAGAGAAATTGCTTCGTGATGGAGCAATTATGAGTGAGTCAGAGCGATCTAAGCTGGAAAGAAGAGTTATATCGTTAAAGCGTGACGCAAAACGAAATCAGGATGTATTTCGGGAAGACCTTAATTTTAAGCGGACTGAAATTTTGGACGGTTTGCAGCGCAAACTGGTTGCTACTATACAAAAATACGCCAAAGAAAACGGCTATGATGTGTTGTTGGCTGAAGGCGTGATTTACGCCAGTGACAGCATTAACATCACTCAGGATATACTCGCTAAATTAAAAAAATAAAAATGCTCCTAAGTAAAATTTATATATACTGAAGTGATATAAAACAATTTTCATAAAGAAAGATATTAATCATGGACGATAGCCTACAAAAATTAGCCGATATAGTTGATGGAAAGCTCATTGGAACATCGGATACTTTAATCAGAGGTGTCGCTAATATAGCGGCAGCCACCGAAGGTGATATTACTTTTTTAGTTAATGAAAAATTCCTATCTCATTTGGCTGGTACTAAGGCATCGGCGGTTATTTTAAAAGCTCAATACGCAGATGAGTGCCCGGTTAGCGCTATTGTTGTTGATGATCCTTATTTATCTTATGCCAAAATTGCCACGTTCCTCACTCGTGAAAAAAACATACCAACTGGTATTCATCCTACCGCAGTTGTAAGTGATACCGCAGTGGTTGATGCTACAGCCTGGGTTGGTCCAAATGTTGTCATTGAAGATGGGGCCGTAATTAATGCGGGCGTTCGGTTGGAGGGTAATTGTTATATCGGCAAAAGAGTAATAATTGGCAAGGATACTCAGGTAAAAGCAAATGTCGCGGTTTATTACGGTACAGAAATTGGCGAGAGATGCTTGTTTCATTGTGGTGCAGTAATAGGATCCGATGGGTTTGGATTAGCTAATGATAATGGAAGCTGGTTTAAAATTCCTCAGTTGGGTAATGTGATCATCGCTAATGATGTCGAAATTGGTGCTAATTCTGCGATTGATCGTGGTGCTATCGATAACACAATTATTCATGACGGTGTTAAAATCGATAACCTTGTTCATATTGCACATAATGTTGAAATCGGTGAGCACACAGCGTTAGCTGCCTGTGTTGGTATTGCTGGTAGTACCAAAATTGGTAAGCATTGTACTGCCGGTGGCGGTGCGGCTATTACTGGGCATATTGAAATTGCTGATAATGTACACCTTGGTGGTATGGCTATGGTGACGAAAGCAATTAAGGAGGCAGGGGCTTATTCATCGGGGATACCGGCTGAACCCGCGAGTCAATGGCGTAAAAATGTGGTCAGGTTTCGGCAGTTTGAAAAAATGGAAAAACGTATTAAATTACTTGAAAATGAGCTTAAGTCTATAAAAGGGTCAAAAATTGAATAAAATGGATACAATGGATATTCAAAAAATAATGCAGCTCTTGCCGCATCGTTATCCGTTTTTACTCGTTGATAGAGTAACAGAAGTAATACCAGGAAAAGAATTAACCGGTTATAAAAACATCTCAATAAATGAGCCTTTTTTTCAGGGGCATTTTCCTATTAAGCCTATTTTCCCCGGTGTGTTAATTATTGAAGCGCTAGCTCAGGCGACGGGACTATTGGCCTTTGCAACAGAAAGTATTAAATCGACAGAAGATAGTACCTCACTTTTTTACCTTGTTGGTGTGGATAGCGCTAGGTTTAAACAGCCCGCTGTACCAGGTGACCAATTAATTCTTCATGCAGAAATTGACAAAGTAAAACGAGGTGTCTGGAAGTTTGTTGCAGAAGCCAGTGTCGACGGCAAAGTGATTGCTAAAGCAGACTTGATGTGCGCTGTAAGGGACGTTGATTTGTGATACACCCAACTGCCATTATTGATCCTTCAGTGGAACTTGGTGCCAATGTTAAGGTTGGTCCATACTCAATTATTGATAAAGGTGTTGAAATCGACGACGGATGTGAGATAGGCCCACATGTTGTTATTAGGGGCGACACATCGATAGGAAAAGACACACGTATATTTCAATTCTCATCTATCGGCGAAGAACCCCAGGATAAAAAATATGATGGAGAAAAAACCCGTTTAGAGATTGGTGCACGAAATGTTATTCGTGAGTCATGTACTATAAATCGTGGCACGGCTCAGGATGCGGGCATTACTAAAATAGGTGATGATAATTGGATCATGGCTTATGTTCATATCGCACATGATTGTGTTGTCGGTAATAATACTATTCTGGCAAATAATACTTCTCTCGCTGGTCACGCTATTATCGGCGATTATACGATTTTAGGTGGATTTACACTGGTGCATCAGTTTTGTCGTATAGGTGCTCATAGCTTTTCTGCAATGGGCAGTGCTATAGCTAAAGATGTGCCGCCGTTTGTTATGGTGGCTGGCAATTCAGCAAAGGCCCACGGACTCAATAGCGAAGGTTTAAAAAGACGCGGTTTTTCAGCAGACGAAATCAAATCGATAAAAGAAGCTTACCGTATTATTTATCGCTCAGGAAATACGATGGAAAAGGCTAAAGAAATTCTTTCTGAGCTTTCTCGAAAATCCAGCAGCATTCGCTTAATGTCTGATTTCCTTAATCAGGTTACTCGCGGTATTGTTCGCTAACCTTACATGATTCGAATAGGCATAGTCGCAGGTGAAACCTCTGGTGATGCAATTGCTGCAGATCTAATTCACGTAATAAAAAAACAATATCCCGATGCGGTGTTTGAAGGTATTGCGGGCCCTAAAATGAAGGCCGCAGGTTGTACTCCTTTATACGATAGTGAACGGTTAGCTGTGATGGCAATTACGGAAGTTTTACGTCGTTTACCAGAATTGTTAAATATTCGAAAATCCATCGCCACGCATTTTATTAACAATCCTCCAGATGTTTTTATCGGTGTTGACGCGCCGGATTTTAATCTTGCGCTCGAAAAAAAGCTGAAAGAAAATGGAATCCCAACGGTGCATTATGTTAGTCCGTCAGTGTGGGCGTGGAGGCAATATCGTATTAAAAAAATTGCAAAGAGCATTGATTTAATGCTTACTTTGTTTCCATTTGAAATGGAATTTTATAAAAAACACAATGTCCCTGTTAAATTTGTTGGTCACCCAATGGCTGATCAGATTACTTTTGATGATCAAAAACCAGATGCACGCTTCACACTGCAATGTGAAAATAATACTAGCGTGATCGCGCTATTACCCGGTAGTCGCTTTTCTGAAGTGCAGCGCTTATTACCATTGATGATTGACACTGCTGCTTTCTGTTATGAACAGAATAATAAACTTGAATTTTTGTTACCTGCAGCAACAGAAAAATTACAAACTTATATTGAAAACTATTTAAAAGAAATTGGTTGCCAATTGCCTGTTAGAGTTATTGCGGGTAAGGCAAGATCGGTTATGCAAGCGTCTGATGTTATATTATTAGCATCAGGCACAGCAACACTCGAAGCTATGTTACTAAATCGGCCTATGGTAGTAACCTATAAGGTTTCGAAAACGAGTTACTGGATAATGAAATTATTATCTAATGTTAATTATGTTGCGCTACCTAATTTTTTTGGCGATACGCAACCAGTGCCTGAATTTCTACAAGATAATGCCACAAAAGAAAACCTCGGGGGCGCATTGTTGTATTTGATGGAAGACAAAAATGCACGTGATAGTATGTGTGAAACATTTAGGCATAATCACAAGTTATTAAAATTAAATGCGAGCCAACAGGCTGCTGACGCAATTTTTAACCTCATTAGAAAGTAAATTAGAAATTCCAATGCAAGAATTTTATGAGTACCAACCTTCATTAGCAGGCGAAATATTTGTTGCCGGTGTGGACGAAGTAGGGCGAGGACCATTAGCCGGAGATGTCGTTGCTGCAGCGGTTATCCTTGATCCAGAAAAGCCAATTGAAGGGTTAAATGATTCAAAAAAACTGAGCGAAAAAAAACGTGAGTTACTGTATGCAGAAATAAAAGAAAAGGCATTAGCTTGGTCAGTTGGGCGTGCAAGCCCAGAAGAAATAGATAGCATAAATATCTTACAGGCCAGTCTTTTAGCTATGCAACGAGCAGTGGAAGGCTTATCTGTTCCGGCAAAACATGTATTGGTTGATGGAAATCGATGTCCGATCTTAACTATGCCATCAACACCAATTATCAAAGGTGATTCATTGGTTACGGTCATTTCTGCAGCCTCTATTGTCGCTAAAGTGACAAGAGACCGGGAATTACTCGA
>JAOTSL010000215.1 GCA_029864945.1 Gammaproteobacteria bacterium | reverse complement strand
TTGATAAATGTATTGATGATCGCCGAAGAAAAGAAATTCGTACCGGGTAAGTCAGTTTTATTGCATTGCGGTAATGATGAAGGTGAGAGAGCTTCTATGATTTTAGGATATCAATCGTAGATGGCCAATAAAGTCTTCGCTAATGGTCGAGAGATTTCCTGTAAAGCTGGCGCAGGGAAAACCATTTGTGCATTTCCTGATGTGTGCATGACAATGCCGCAAACACCCGCAACACCACCCGGCGTGCCGATTCCTTATCCCAATACGGGTATGGCTTCAGATTTGGATAAAGGTAGTAAAAAAGTAAAAATTAGTGATAAGCCGGTTGGGTTGAAGGATAAATCATGCTTTAAAACTAGCTCTGGTGACGAAGCAGGTAGTGCACCAAAAAAAGGTATGGTAACAAGTAAAAATAAAGGCAAGGTTTATTTTCAAGCTTGGTCGATGGATGTAAAATTTGAAGGGGAAAATGTTTGTCGGCATTTAGATATGACGACAAATAATCATGGTTCTCAACCAGGGGATACTGCCCCTTGGCCACATGTATCTAAAATTAGTTTGGCGGGATTACCACCTAAACCTTGTAAAAAATCCTGCGCTAAGAAACCAGATAAAGAAAGAGCTAAAAAATTAAGACGTAAATCTCCAACATCAGCTGCAAGAGAAAGTGTTAATAAGCAATCACCAAAAGTTTGTGCAGCATGCGGTTGTAAACCAAATAGGCTTGCGGCAGATCATATAGTTCCTTTGAAAATAATATCCCAGATGCCAGGATTTGCCTGTATGAGTAAACAAGACCAGGAAAAAGTAGCAAATACGCCACAAAATTATGTTGGTCTTTGCACATCATGCAATAGCTCCAAATCCGCAAAGCTTTGGCACACATGGAAAGGTAATAAAGCCAAAGGCTTGGATTGGCAATCTGACATATACAAGGAAACAAGGGAAAAGGCAAGAAAGATTACAAACAAACTAATCGTGAACCTAAAGGCCAATATTAGATCAGCACCCTGCGCCTAATAGAGACTAAAATTTAAAGAGCCAACTATATATGAAAATTACACATGAGCTAATAATAGATACTTTGGATGAATTTCAATTCCATGAACATTTAAATATTTCGCTCCAAAATATAACAGACGAAAATTTATTAAACAAATTACCGTCTCAATGGAGAGATTTATTTAGTGGTAAAAAAAATACAAATCAGTTCATTGAAAGTAGTTGGTACCCATTGGCAAAATCACTACCGACTACAATTGATCTTTTAAAAAAGAAAGTCAAAAAAATAGCATTGCTAGAAAAACAAGAATCCAGGGGTTTTTCATTGCTATATCTTTTTTTACAGAACGATAGTTTACATATAAGGATTGCAAATCCCCCGGCATTTGAATTACCTGAATTATTCACAGAAATTAATTATGATATAAAAAAATTGTATCAAGTACATAACGGCTTTATCGACCTGATTAGCAAGGATGCGGGATTTCTACCACTAGAGAATATTGAGATATTTACAAACCAAGAAACAGGAGGAAATAGTTTTTTGAAGATATTTGGAAATGGCCCAAATTCTCTAGGTTTTGATCTAGAAGACAATAATAAAACACCTTATATAATTTGGGGGGCAGATGATGATATTGAAATAGTAGATGATTTCTGGATAGAATTAGATGAATGGATCGCCGCAGACATAGAAGACTTTGACGATGCATGATATTAATTCAAGGATTAATATTAAAATCAATGGCACCAAACTCGATCGTTCTAACATCCCATGTTTCAATCTCGACTCCCTCTCACCATAAAATAAAAAGAAAGAAAAGCGGAAAGACAACCAAGATTCGTAGTCCCAGGGAAACCACAGCACATCATCCAACGCGGAAACAACCTCATTGTTTTTCTGCAACGAAAATTATTAGTTTTATCTTGAAAAACTTCACTGTGCCTGTAAAAAAATACAATTGTGATCTACACGCTTACATTTTGATGACTAATCAGTTCATTTACTCATTTCACCCCATACAACAGACGGACTGAGCAAAGTCATGCAATCTGTCGGTTGTATTATGTGTAGTCTTTCAACTATACTTATGATCGAACCGGTACTTTATGGGAAGGCAGATATAAAGCGATATTAATGGACTCTGAAAATTACTTGATAACCTGTAGCCGATATATTGAGCTTAATCCAGTCAGATAAAAAATGGTTGATCATCCTCAAAAGACCCATGGTCGAGTTATCACTATAATGCATTAGGCGAAGATAATATTTTGGTAACACCTCATTCACTCTATAAGCTTTTAGGGAAATATGTTCAAGAAAGACAGAAAAATTATCGTCAGTTGTTTCGGTCTAAAATTACTGAAAAATCGATGACTGAGATTAGAGGTGCCACCAATAAATCATGGGTACTAGGAAATGAGCAATTTAAAATAAAAATCGAACAACTAACATCACGACAAGTTAAACCAAAACCTCGTGGCGGGGATAGAAGATCAGAAAAGTTTCATTCAGACGAAAGTAATCGAGTCTGATCCCATAGAAAGTGCATAGAAAGGAGTTGATATGACAACGGATGTCAAAAAGACCAATACCAGCACTACTTCTGAGAAGCATATAGAACCAGTCGTATTAACTGTTATCCCAAACGTATTATGTCAACACGCCGATGCCGCTGCGTCATTAGCGCTAGATCGATTTTATGCACTCCAATCATCCGACTACAACATAACGGATCTAAAAAAAATAGAATCCCGCCTTGAAGGAAATATCGATGGTTTGTTTATCTCTGCTGATGAAGGTTGGCCTCACTACAAAAAACATTTAAGTACTGATGATTACGGTGAAGTTTTCACAACGGCTGTCCTAGCCATCAAACTGCACAACAACGAACGATTTCAACTCGCCTTTGAAACTGCGGTAGACAATGTAGAATTACTTAATGCCATAGCTGATGCATTCATCTGGTTACCTTTCCAGGAAGTCGCTCCCTATCTCGATATGCTGTACCAAACTAAGAAACCAGAAAAACAATATGTCGCAATTACAGCCTACGCCGGGCATCGATTAATTGTTGATGAACATTTGATGGACGCTCTCAATTCAAATAACCCGCTATTATTACGCCGCGCAATATATACCGTTGCTGAGCTAGGAAAAAAAAATCTACTCTCTTCTATAAAACCTCATGTCCAAAACGAAGATAAAGGTATTCAGTTTGCCGTATGTTGGGCATTAACCCGCTTTGGGGATGCGAATGCAAAGCAGGCACTCAAAAAATTTCTAACCCATCCTCAATACGGTGAGCAGGCATTACAATTTATTGTCATGCAAAAAGACGTTAACGATACTGTTCAACTTCTTCGGCAGCTTTACAGTATCGAAAAAACTAAGCGCCTATCTATATTAGGTATGGGTTTACTCAGGAATCCAAGTTCAATTAATGCTTTGATACAAGTAATGGCCGATGAAGAATTGGCCAGAGCTGCAGGAGAAGCGTTTAGTTTTATTACTGGTGTAGATCTCGCTTACGAAGATCTCGATCAAGATGCCCCTGAAGACTTTCAAGGCGGCCCTACTGATGATCCAAAAGATGAAAATGTCGACATGGACCCTGATGAAGATCTACCTTGGCCAAATCCGGTATTGATCGCTCAGTGGTGGCAACAAAACCAGGCGAGATTTCAAAATGGGAAAAAATATATTCTCGGAAAAGACGTCTCTCACTCTCAATATAAAAACGTATTAATACACGGAACCCAAAAACAACGCGCCTTCGCCGCACTAGCTATTGCTGTGCAACAAAAAGATGAACCTATCTTTAATGTTAAAGCACCTGCGTTAAGGCAGATGTATTGGCTTGGTTTGAGGAAATAATTATTATAGATTTTGGGATTTTGTAATGTAAGGGGAGGAGCAATGTAGAAGGCTTTCTAATACCCGTCTTTGGGTATACCCCCTTAGCGCTGAGCAGCAGCATACTTTTCAATCAACCAAAAACGCACTCTAATTCATCTGAAGCCACTTTCCTACATTATTACCCAAACATTTTTTCTAGAATTGAGCTAAAAAATAGCCGGAATGCAGATATTCAGCTATAATCAGCGCCTTTTTCTAAAATGATTTCAGGTCTGTTTTAAAGACCATTACCCCTCGAATTTACTGGAGAATTGTATGTTTTCAAAAAACATGAAAATTGAAGGATATGATCCTGAATTATGGCAAGCGATAAAAGCAGAAGAAGTGCGCCAAGAAGAGCATGTTGAGCTTATTGCTTCAGAAAACTACACAAGCCCTCGTGTTATGGAAGCGCAAGGCACTGTTTTAACAAACAAATATGCTGAAGGTTATCCTTCCAAGCGTTATTACGGCGGTTGTGAGTATGTTGATATTGCTGAGCAGTTAGCGGTAGATCGCGCTAAAGAGTTGTTTGATGCTGCCTATGTAAATGTGCAGCCGCACTCCGGTTCCCAGGCAAATGCGGCGGTTTATTATGCGTTATTGCAGCCGGGCGACACGATATTGGGTATGAGCCTTGCTCATGGCGGCCACTTAACGCACGGTGCAAAAGTGAATTTCTCCGGCAAAATATTCAACGCAATTCAGTATGGTGTTGATGTCGAAACTGGCTTGCTGGACTATGAACAGGTAGAAGCACTGGCGCTTGAGCATAAGCCTAAAATGATTATTGCTGGATTCAGCGCTTATTCTCGGGTTGTTGATTGGCAGCGTTTTCGTGATATCGCGGATAAAGTTGGTGCATATCTTATGGTTGATATGGCTCACGTTGCAGGTTTGGTTGCAGCGGGTGAATACCCAAGCCCTATTAATATTGCTGATGTTACAACTACAACGACTCACAAAACATTACGCGGCCCACGCGGCGGAATGATTTTGGCGAAATCCAATCCTGTGATTGAGAAAAAATTGAATTCGCTGGTTTTCCCAGGTACTCAAGGTGGCCCTTTAATGCATGTGATCGCAGGTAAAGCGGTTGCTTTTAAAGAAGCGCTGGAGCCGGAATATAAAGTTTATCAGGCACAGGTTGTTAAAAATGCCAGAGCAATGGCGGCACGTCTTCAGGCTCGCGGTGTTAATGTTTTATCAAAAGGCACAGACAATCATTTAATTTTGATGGATTTGCGTGATAAAAATTTAACAGGCAAGGATGCTGAAGCGGCGTTACAAGCAGCTAATATCACAACAAATAAAAATGCGGTGCCAAATGATCCGCAGTCTCCGTTTGTGACCAGTGGTATTCGAATTGGTACACCAGCAATTACCACTCGTGGCTTTAAAGAAGCGGAAGTTGAGCAGTTGGCAGATTGGATGGCTGATATTCTTGATGATTTATCTAACCAGGAAACAATTGCACGCGTTAAGAAAGAAGCTTTAGAGTTGTGTGCGCGTTTTCCGGTTTATCCAAAGTAAAAATAAATGCGCTGTCCTTTTTGTGGTGACATGGATACAAAAGTAATAGATTCCCGTTTAGCTAATGATGGTGACATGGTTAGGCGAAGGCGGGAATGTGTTGCTTGCGCGGAGCGGTTTACGACTTATGAGTCCGCAGAACTGGTCATGCCGCGTCTGGTAAAAAGTGATGGCTCACGTGTTCCGTTTGATGAGGAAAAACTGCGTGCCGGTTTTTCTAAAGCACTGGAGAAAAGA
>JAOTSL010000214.1 GCA_029864945.1 Gammaproteobacteria bacterium | reverse complement strand
CGAATCAAAGAGGCCGTGTTTTTCTAGCCGTTGAGCTAGGATCGATGATAATAGCTGTATGAGATAATTCCATGTTGCCTCTAGCTCGTAAAAAACAGAGGTTATTGTCTAACTTATTGAATTTTTTGTAAAACCTAAATACGTGACTTTTGTCATGTTTTTAACAAATAAATCAATCATTTGTAGCGGAGTGGGTGGCTATTATGGCAAATTTGGGTTTACGCGTTCGCTGTTCAAGCGAATACCTAGTGGCCCCCTAGCAATAAAGTACTGAAGCGTTTGTTTGTTTCTTTGCACTTCGATAGGGATGCTTTCTCCTGCTTCACCATTTGCGGTTAGTGCGGTCAGGTCCGACCAGTTAAAAACCCGTTTATTGTTGTAGCTAAGTATAAAGTCGCCTGCCAGTAGGCCAGCTTGTTCGGCGGGGGAATCAGAAAGAACGCTTTGTATTGTAATTCGATTGGTTAATTGCGACGTGTAAAGAAAGTGGTCATATTTTTCATCGCCTAATTCTTCACGATAAATATTTGATTGCAATTCAAGTTTGTTGTTTTTGTCAAAATATTTTTCTGTTCCAAACCAGCCTTCACGTACGGCTGTGTTCCTTAGATAGAGTTGATCCATTTCTTTTTTTTCTGCTAGCCGTTGTATGCGGCTTACGTTTTCATCATCAACACCCATTGATATCAGAATATTTCTGTTCCGCTGAGGTTCGGTGAGTCTAGTTTTATTGACGTCTGTTAGTATTAGGTTGTCAGTAATGTTTGTTTCAGGTGTCGCGTTATTTTTTTGCGTAATGGTTAACTTGTTTATTGTTGCTTTTAGTGTTGTTAGTTGATCAGCAGTGCCTTTGTGGCTTGCAATTTCGGTGTTTAATTTATTTTCCAGTAAGGCAATGGTGGCGTTTAATTGATTTAGTTTTTTATCCAGTTCAGAGACGTTAATGTTTGTATCTGGCGAAGGTAGTGACGGGATTGGGCTGACTGGCGTTGCTTGTAGGTTTAGGCCAACAATAATGCCCGAGAGAATCAAAATAATAGCAAATGGAATTAAGCGTAACATGATCAATAATTCTTAAAGTGTTATAGTGATGGAAAGTTGTGATGAAAATAAAAACTAGAGCGAGAAGGTAGTTTATATGAGCCAGAAGTATAGTTATACCCCAATCTTTCGATTGATCTTATCTTTGTTTGTCCTTTCAGCGCTTTCGCTCCTTGTCGGTTGTGATCAAGGAGGTAATACGGTAAAAGAAGAAAAGGCCCTTGTTAAGCAAGTAATGGAAATGCGTCAAAAAGCAATTCAGACTCAGGATATTGAGCTGTATAAGCAGGTGATATTTCCCGGTTACAAAGATAAAGGTGTTGATTTTGATGGCATAATCGCAGAAATGCAGGAAATATTTGATCGATACGAAAATATAGAATTTACTTACCAGAGAAGCACGGTAGATATGGATATGAATTCAGCAAGGATGGTAGGGAATATTTCTTACCAAGCAACCGGTATGGAAAAGCCAGTATACGATCAGGAAAGAACAATATTTCGTCGCGTAGACGGTCAATGGAAAATTTCTGCGGGTATTCAGTCCGGGTTGTTTTAACTAGTGTCCGAACGCTAAAAGTGACATTGTGCTGGCAAAACGATAAGACCAGTGCGATGTTACAAACTCATCTGGCTCCGAAAATAACAACTGTTTTACCTTTTGCGGTAATCAACCCCTGTTCTTCCATGTTTTTCATGACTCTACCAACCATTTCCCGGCTACAGCCGACAATTTTCCCCAATTCCGTGCGGCTAATTTTAATTTGCATGCCTTCAGGGTGAGTCATGGCATCGGGTTGCTTGCATAGGTCTAGTAATGTGCTGGCAACTCTACCTGCAGCATCCATAAAAGCTAGATGGCCCACTTTGCGGGTTGTTTGAATTAACCGTCTTGAAATATGAGTGGCGATTACGTGCAAAATCTCGGCATATTGGTCTTTAAGTTCATTTTTTACCAGTTCTTCGAGTCGGCTATATCCTATCTCAGCCAATGTGCAGGGTGTTCTGGTGCGAACGGTTACCTGACGTGTGGTCTGGTGCTTAATAAATAAACCTGTTTCCCCGATAAAGTCACCATCATTCAAATATGTGAGGATAATATCGCTACCATCATCGTCTTCCATACTGATAGTGACGGAACCATCAATGATGTAATAAAACTTGTCAGCCGGGTCGCCAGGTCTAACAATTAGCTTTTTAGTCGCTAAATGCTCAATTTTGCAATAATCTAATAATGCTTGCAGGGCTGGGTCAGCTTTTTGGTGAATATCTATTTGCTTAGCCACGTAGGTTTTCATCCTATTTTCTTGTGATATGTCTTTTTTATCGACAGCTTTATCGATAACTGAAGGTATTTCAACGAAGAGTGGCGAAATAACTGTTCATTTGATGTAAATTCCACCGGCGGCATACATCGCTCAATCATCAGGTAAGATCTTAATAATATGAATGAAAGATACAATTTTGATATTAGTCCAAGTTTTGGAAAAAGCTTGTCAATTGGCGAATTAAAACGCCACCCAGAAGACTTTAAGGTGGCTGAGAGCCTGAGTTTTACCCCGTCGGGTGATGGTGATCATGTGTATCTGCGCATTCAAAAAACCGGTTGTAATACGGATTGGGTGGCGGATCAGCTGGCGAGCCTAGCAGGCCTTAAGCAGGTAGATGTGGGTTATGCGGGCATGAAAGACCGCCACGCGGTTACATGTCAGTGGTTTAGCCTGCACATGCCTAATCAGCCGGAGCCTGACTGGAGTACGCTGCCGCCGGAAATTCAGGTGCTTGAAAATACCCGACACAATAAAAAGCTGCGTACAGGTGCCATTGAGAAAAACAGCTTTGAGCTGATAATTCGCGATGTAAGTGGGGATATGGGTGAAATAGAGCGCCGTTTGAGCGCGATAAAGCATCAGGGTTTCCCAAATTATTTTGGCCCACAGCGATTTGGCAACCAAGGTGCAAATGTTTATAAATTAGCAGGAATGGCTCAAGGCAGGCGCCGAATAAGCAAAACCCAGCGAAGTATGTTTATTTCATCAGGGCGCTCTTATTTATTTAATCAGATTTTAAAAGAGCGAGTCGAGTCAGGAACCTGGAATCAGGCAATTGCAGGTGATGTAATGGCGCTGCAAGGCAGTCGGTCGGTATTTGTACCTGAGGCCATAGATCAAACCATTATTGATCGAGTGTCGCAGCAGGACATTCATCCAGCAGCGATGTTATGGGGTTCGGGGCAGATCAAAACGTCGTTAGACGCTGGTGACATAGAAGAAAAAATGATCGCTTCTTATCCGGCCATCATAATAGCATTAGAAAAAGTAGGGGTCGAAATGGCTTATCGCTCCATGCGTATTTCAGTACCTGATTTGGCCTGGGAAAGCAGAGTAAATGAGTTACAGCTTAACTTTTCTTTGGTATCGGGTGCTTATGCAACGTCGTTGTTAAATGAATTTGTTTCAATTTCTTGATAATATTGTAAAACTTTTTGAGTGTTATCAGTGTCGTATCTGCAGAGTGAGAATATTGAACGGCATATTTCTAGCAAGCCGTTTTTTCAACTTTTATTGAGCCCTTGTTAGCTTCTTGTTGAATTAATAGAGAGCTATTGACGGACGATTGACGGGCCATTGAAGAACTAAAGCACTTGAACATGACGACGAGTATCAGTAGGATTCACCCCCATTATAAAATTGCGTTTAAAAAACTGAAATAAAATATGGCAAAAAGCTACAGTGCGTCTGATATAGAAGTCCTTAAAGGGCTGGAGCCGGTCAGAAAACGACCAGGTATGTATACCGATACCACCCGCCCCAATCACCTGGGGCAGGAGGTTATTGATAATAGTGTCGATGAGGCCATGGCCGGTCATGCGACTCAGATACACGTTATTCTCCATAAAGATAATTCACTGGAAGTGAGCGACGACGGTCGAGGCATGCCGGTGGATATGCATCCCATAGAAAAAGTACCTGGCATTGAAGTCATCATGACTAAGTTGCATGCCGGTGGGAAATTCACCAACGACAACTATGAGTTCTCTGGCGGACTACATGGCGTTGGTGTTTCAGTTGTAAACGCCTTATCCACCAAACTGGAAGTGTGGGTAAAGCGTGATGGCAAAGAACACTACATGGCTTTTGCCGATGGCGCGAAACAAAGTAAATTAAAAGTTATTGGTAAAGTGGCCAAAAAAGAAACCGGTACCACCATTCGTTTTTGGCCGGATAAATCCTATTTTGACTCAGAAGCCTTCTCTGTTACAAAATTAAAACATGTACTGCGCGCCAAAGCGGTTTTATGCGGTGGCTTACGCGTTAAATTTAACGTAGAAAAAACTGGCGAAAGTTTTGAATGGCATTACGAAGACGGCCTACGTGCTTATTTGCGTGATGAACTGGGCCAAGTCGAAACATTGCCTGAGTCGCCATTTTTTGAAGCCGTAAAAGGAAATTCTGAAGCGGCCGAATGGGCGGTGGTCTGGTTGCCGGATGTTGGCGAGCTGGTTACCGAGAGCTATGTAAACTTGATTCCCACAGCGCAAGGCGGAACGCATGTTAATGGATTGCGAACCGGTTTAACGGATGCCATTCGTGACTTTTGTGATTTTAAAAACTTATTACCCCGTGGTGTAAAACTTTCGCCGGAAGATGTCTGGGAGCGTTGCAGTTATATTCTGTCAGTGAAATTAGCTGATCCACAATTTTCCGGACAAACCAAAGAAAGACTATCATCACGTGAATGCGCTGCGTTTGTATCTGGCGTAGTGAAAGATGCGTTTAGTTTATGGCTAGGTGAAAACGCCGACATCGGTGAAAAAATTGCTGAAATTGCAATTAACAGTGCACAGAAACGATTAAAAGATGCGAAGAAAGTTGTTCGTAAAAAAATCACTAGCGGCCCGGCATTACCCGGCAAACTGGCAGATTGTTCGTCGCAGGATTCTGAGCGCAGTGAATTGTTTTTAGTGGAAGGGGACTCAGCTGGTGGCTCGGCCAAGCAGGCACGAGATAGAAATTTTCAAGCAGTTATGCCCTTGCGCGGAAAAATATTAAATACTTGGGAAGTGGAGTCACAACAAGTGCTGGCTTCACAAGAGGTGCATGACATAGCGGTTGCTATTGGCGTTGACCCCGGGTCTGACGATTTAAAAGGTTTACGTTACGGCAAAGTTTGCATACTTGCGGATGCGGATTCCGATGGTTTGCACATCGCCACATTGTTGTGCGCCTTGTTTGTTCGTCATTTTCGCCCCGTTGTTGCTGCAGGCCATATTTATGTTGCGATGCCACCCTTGTTTCGAATTGATGTCGGTAAACAGGTTTTTTACGCATTGGATGAAAGTGAAAAGCAAGGCGTGTTGGATAGAATTGTTGCAGATAAGATTCGTGGCAAACCAAATGTACAACGCTTTAAAGGCCTCGGTGAAATGAACCCGTTACAATTGCGAGAAACTACCATGAGCGTAGATACTCGTCGCCTGGTGAAATTAAAAATTGAAGATGGTGATGACACCGATTCTATGATGGATATGTTGCTTGCGAAAAAACGCGCGTCAGATAGAAAAGCCTGGCTGGAAGTTAAGGGTGATCTTGCGGAGGCTAATCTATGATTAATTCCTCTACCAATTCTGAAATAATATCAAAATACTCTGAGCAGTTATCATGA
>JAOTSL010000213.1 GCA_029864945.1 Gammaproteobacteria bacterium | reverse complement strand
CTGGATTATTATTCAAAAACAGTATTTGAGTGGATAACTGAAGACCTTGGGGCGCAGGGAACCGTATGTGCTGGAGGTAGGTTTGACTCGCTGGTGGAGTATCTTGGCGGCAAGTCAACACCGGCAATTGGTTTTGCGATGGGGCTAGAGCGATTGATTGCATTGCTTATGGAGCTGGGCTCGGCCCCTCTTGAAGCGCAGGCCGATTGCTATCTTTTGCTGGCCGGAGAGCAAGCGCAGCGCAAAGGTTTACAACTGGCCGAAAGTGTTCATAATGCATTGCCCGGATTAAAGCTGATAACTAACTGTGGCGGCGGTAGTTTCAAGGCACAAATGAAAAAGGCTGATCGTTGCGGGGCGAGCCTAGCATTGATTGTTGGTGATGATGAAATTACTAACAATACGATAAGTGTTAAATATTTACGGCAAGACAAGCCTCAGCAGGCTATCGCGACGAATGATCTGATAAGCTTTTTGACGTCGGCTATATAGTCGGCAATTTAGAAAATATAATAGTAACCATTTAGCGTAGGAGATAAGCAGCAGTGACCGGGTATAAAACTGAAGAAGAGCAAGTAGAAGACATCAAACGCTGGTGGGAAAGAAATGGCAAATTTGTCATTATTCTAGGCATTGTGATCATTGCGACAACAGTCGGGGTTAAAACCTGGAACGAATTTAAGGTTTCGACTGCAAACAAGGCCTCTGCTCAATTTGAACTTATGATGGAAGAAGTCACAGCTGGTAAAGCTGATTCAGCCGTGCAGCGTGGTTCCGATATTGTTAAGAAAACCCCGGATCTGGCTTATGCTGTACTTTCAGCAATGACGGTAGCCAAAGTGCATGTCGACAAAGGTGAGTATGACGAAGCTGCCGCGCAGTTAAGTTGGGCTCTGCTGAATGCGCAGGACGAAAAAATGCAACATATAGCCCGTATAAGGCTTGCTAAGGTCTTGGTCGCGCAAGATAAGTTTGATGAGGCTCTTATTTACGCCACTTCCCCTCAGCAAGGAGCATTTAGTTCTCAGTACCTTATTGTTAAGGGTGACCTATATTACAAAAAAGGTGAATTACCCAGCGCTAAAACTGCATATCAGGCAGCAATAAATGACAGTAGCATTAGCCCTCAATTAAAAAGTTTTATACAGATAAAACTGGATGATATTGGCGGAATGAAGGCAGGGGATGCAGGTTAATGTTTTTACGTGCTGTGGCAGTTGCCTCTATTTTATTGGTCGGTTGTACTGCTAATCCAGAAAAAGTCTATAAACCAGCGCCTTTAACACCTGATTATGCGGTTAGCATTAATTGGGCAAATAACTTCGCTGATATTGGCGTGGATAAATACGCACGTTTACTTCCTGCTGTTTCTGAGACTGTCGTTATAATGGCAGACTCAGAAGGACATCTCTTTCATTATGAGAAAAAAACGGGAAAATTGCTCTGGACAAAAGCATTTGATACGCGATTTTCCGGTGGTCCATTGGTGTCCGGCGACGTAACAATTCTAGGGACTCAAAATGCGGAAGTTTTTGCCCTTGCAACAAAAGATGGCAAGCAATTGTGGAAGCAAACTCTGTCCAGTGAGATTTTATCGACTCCCCAAATAAAAGATGATGTAGTTATTGCTCAAACCAATGACGGAAAAGTATATGGCTTGAGCGCAAAATCGGGAAAAGTGACCTGGGTTTACGAGCGTAATGTGCCAGTGTTAAGTTTACGCGGAAATAGTACGCCAGTAATTGTTGGCGAGAAGGTAGTCGTGGGCTTTGCAAGTGGCCGATTGGTTGCGCTAGCCGTTGGTGATGGAAAATTATTGTGGGAGTCATCAATAGCGGTACCCAAAGGCCGAACCGAGTTAGAAAGAATGACTGATATCGACGGCCCTATAGAGTATGCGGATGGGGTGCTCTATGCGTCAGCATATCACGGCCAAGTTGCCGCGATTGATGCCGAGTCTGGTCGCATAATATGGACAAGAGAGATGTCGTCGCAGTTGGGCGTTACCGTTGGCGAGGATCTAGTATATGTTACGACTGCCGACGGTCAAATCTGGGCGCTTAACCGAGAAAGCGGTGCCACATTATGGATGCAGGATAACCTGGTGGAATTGGCGAGTACTCGCCCCGCAATCATGGGTGACCAGCTGGTTATCGGTGATGTAACTGGTGAGGTTTACTGGCTTTCAACTAGTGATGGCCGGTTGTTAGGGCGTCTACCATATAATAAAGTGTCTGAATTATCCGGTGCAACCGACTACGTTGATCAGTTGGATGATGAAGGTTATTTTCCGCGCAAGCGTATAGAAAGCAGTGTCACCTTTAGACCGGAAGTTATAGGTAATCATGTAATGGTTACCTATCAAAGCGGAATTTTAGCCTCAGTATCGGCAGTTAAATAATATGAAACGCGTCATCGCTCTTGTTGGGCGGCCAAATGTTGGAAAATCTACACTCTTTAATCGTTTAACCCGAAGTCGAGATGCTCTCGTTGCCGATGAGCCTGGCTTAACGAGAGATAGACGCTACGGGCCACTGCGTTTTTCAAACTATTCACACATATTGATTGATACAGGTGGTATTTCTGGCGAAGACGGTATCGATGTGCTTATCGCCGACCAGGCTTACCAAGCAATTGCAGAAAGTGATGCAGTTATTTTTCTGGTTGATGGTCGGGCAGGCATAACATCGGACGATGAGGCTATTGCAAATCGATTGCGCGCTACTGGTAAGCCGATTTATGTAGCGGTCAATAAAACGGAAGGTATGAATCGGGATGTTGTAAGTGCTGATTTCTATTCGATGGGGTTGGGGAATGTGTATTCCTGTTCAGCAGCGCATGGTGATGGCGTTGGGGACCTACTTGAAACTATTTGCTCCTCATTCCCTGAAGAGGAAGAAGAGGAGGAGGAGGACTCATTTGGCCCAAAGGTAGCGATTGTTGGTCGACCAAATGTTGGGAAATCCACACTCGTTAACCGCTTGCTCGGCGAAGAGAGAGTGTTGGCTTTTGATATGCCAGGAACTACTCGAGACAGTATATCCATACCATTTGAGCATCACGGCGATCATTTTACTTTAATAGACACGGCGGGTGTGCGTCGTAAAAGTAAGGTCAATGACAAGATAGAAAAATTCAGCATCGTCAAGACATTGCAAGCGATCGAAAGCTCTAACGCCGTTGTTCTCGTGCTTGATGCTCGCCAGGGAATCAGTAGCCAGGACGCTAGCTTGCTTGGTTACGTAGCTGACGCAGGTAAAGCATTGCTCATTGCTGTAAATAAATGGGACAAATTGCCGCAAAGTGATAGAGATGAAGTGAAGCGAGAGCTGGATCGAAAGCTTTCTTTTATTGATTATGCTTCTGTTCATTATATTTCTGCATTGCATGGTAGTGGTGTTGGAAAGCTAATGGATGTCGTAAGTCATATTTATAAGATTTCGAAAATCAGTCATTCCACTAGCTTGTTAACTCAGATTTTGGAAGACGCTGTTAAGGCGCATGCGCCCCCAATGATACATGGCCGACGAATTAAGCTCAGATATGCTCATCAGGGCGGGCAAAATCCACCTGTTTTCATAATTCATGGTAACCAGACCGAAAAAGTGCCAGAGAGTTATACGCGATATTTAAGTAATATTTTCCGTAAAGTGCTAAAGATCGAAGGCACTCCTATTCGAGTTGAGTTTAAGTCCGGTGTGAATCCGTTTGAAGGGCGTCGAAGTAAGCTTACGCCTTTGCAATCATATAAGGCTAAAAAGTCAGTTCGTTTTGTAAAAAAACAACGAAAATAGTTTCTACCTATATTGTCGTTGTATTTAGTTGGTGGCAGTTTTCTTGTCACCTTTCTGTCTAGTCGTCCCTCTTTTCTATGTCTAGCCTGTTTTTTTTTAATTTATTAAAAACAGGCAGTCCATTTCTTTTCTAAAACCTGTAAATCATTCGTTAAATTATAATGGGGCATTAAAGCGACTTAAATGCTTGTTTAAGCTCTATGTCTCGCAAGCTTAATTTCCGTATGTTTTGGGGTTGATAGCTGCACTCTTCATGAACTTCGGTCTTTTATTTGGATGAATTTTTATCGCGTGGATTGGTGAAATTACGGTTGGTGTGCGTAATACTTCCTTGTTGTGGCCCCCTGACCCGGCAGAAATATTTGTTACGAGAAGCTAAATTTAGGGCAGGTGTCTGGGTGCCGTGACGCAGGCATTTTTTTATGCGTGAAGAAAAATGACATGATAGAATTCGGCAAATAAAAAATGGTAATAATAAGTTTAAATAAGAGGTAGTTCTAACGTGAATAACGGTGTCGTAATAGTAGGTCTAGGGGAAATGGGTGGTGTATTTGCGCGAGGGTTTCTGAGGACCCAGTAATTCGTACTATGAATATGCGCCAGGCAGTTGAGAGTATGCCAAATCCTGATCTTGTGCTGCTCGCCGTTGGTGAAAATGATTTGCAGGCCAGTATCGCCAATGTGCCATCACAGTGGCAGGAAAAAATTTCACTTTTACAAAATGAATTATTACCTCGCGACTGGGAAAATAGCGGGCTTACTAATCCTACCGTTATTTCTGTCTGGTTTGAAAAGAAAAAAGGGCAGGATGTTAAGGTGCTAATTCCAAGTCCCGTACATGGAAAAGGTGCTGAGCTTATCAAAAGAGCATTGGCGACAATTGGTATCCCAGTTGAAATAAAATTAACCGCAGAAGAAATGGAATTCGAGCTGGTTCTCAAAAACATATATATATTAACGACGAATATTGCTGGCCTGGAATGCGGTGGAAACGTAGAATATTTATGGAATGAGCAAAATGTGCTCGCGCGTGAGGTGGCAAATGAAATAATGGATATTCAAGCCGAGCTCACAGGCAAAAGACTTGATCGTGATAAGTTGATGGAAGGGTTTGTTAAAGCCATTAATGGTGACACTGCGCATATGTGTATGGGGCGATCTGCGAGAGCGCGATTGTCACGCGCTATCGCCATTGCTGATGATGCAAAGTTAGCGGTGCCAAAGCTAAGAAGCATATTAAAAAATGTGGGTTGATAAAATTCATAGGGTATTATTTTGAACAATAAAACTTTTAGTATAGAAAGTCTTGAGCTAGGTCCAATGGAAAATTTGGTTTATATTATTCATGACCACGCTACAAGTCGAGCGGCCATTGTTGATCCTGCCTGGGATGTCGCTCGCATTATGGCGAGAGCAAAAGAAAAAAAACTAAATATCACTGACATTCTGTTAACGCATTTTCATGATGATCACATTAACGGAGTTGAAGATCTGATACAGCAAACCGACGCGCAAGTGCATTTGCTAAAAGATGAAGCGAAATATATTTCCGGGAGTTTTTTGTCAAGTGCTAAACTTTACTACGGTGGTGATAAAGTTAAGTTGGGTGAAACAGAAATAGAAATACTTCATACCCCAGGTCATAGTCCGGGCTCTGCCTGTTTTCATATTGGTGGAGAACTCATTACGGGTGATACTTTGTTTGTTTTTGGCTGTGGTCACTGCCGACTGGAAGGTGGAGATCCTAATCAATTATTTGCGACATTAAACAGGCTTAAAACAGCAATGCCTCGGCAGACAGTGATTCATCCAGGGCATAATTACGCCGAAAAAATCACATCGACTATAGAAGAGCAGGTGAAAGGAAATCCCTTTATGCATTTTGATAAGGTTGATGATTTTATCCAGTATCGTATGGTTGATCATG
>JAOTSL010000212.1 GCA_029864945.1 Gammaproteobacteria bacterium | reverse complement strand
ACAAGGATTGGCGACAGCATGGCTAAAAAATACCGTATAAAACTCACCGAGACAGAACGCACCGAATTGCACGACATTATTAAAAAAGGTAAAGCGGCGGCCTATAAGCGATTGCACGCGCAGATTCTACTGAAAGCCGACGAAAGTGAAGGCGGAGCAAACTGGAAAGATGAAGCCATTAGTGAAGCCTATGATATTCAAGTGAGAACGGTTCAGCGAATACGTAAACGCGCTATAGAAAACGGCCTACCAGCCGCACTTGAGAGAGCCAAACGAACAACTAATACACCACGAAAACTCGATGGTGAACAAGAAGCAAAGTTAGTCGCACTGTGTTGTAGCGAAGCGCCGCAAGGACGACAACGATGGACATTGCGTTTATTAGCCGCAAAAATGGTTGAGCTAAATTATGTTGATGACATCTCTTATGAAGCCGTGCGCCAGGTTTTAAAAAAACGAAATCAAACCCTGGCAAAAGAAAGAATGGTGTATTCCCCCTAAATCGAATGCCGATTTTGTTTGTGCCATGGAAGACGTGCTTGAGGTTTACAAAAGACCTTATGATCCAATGAGGCCTGTTGTCTGTATGGATGAAAGTAGTAAACAATTGACGCGGGAAGTGCGAGTGCCGCTTCCGATGACACCGAGGCATCCCGCAAGATACGACACAGAATACGAGCGTAATGGCGTGGGTAATATTTTTCTATTTTTTGAGCCATTACAGGGTTGGCGAAGTGTGGCGGTCACCGACAGGCGTACCGCGATTGATTGGGCGCATCAAGTTCAACAGCTTGTTGATGTTCACTACCCTCAAGCACAGAAAATTACGCTGGTGATGGATAATCTAAACACACATACGGGCGCATCACTTTATAAAACATTTTCTGCGCAAGAAGCGCGAAGAATATTGGATAGACTGGAATTACGTTATACGCCTAAGCATGGGAGTTGGTTAAATATGGCAGAGATCGAACTCAGTATTTTGAGTCGGCAATGTTTAGATCGACGAATTGCAGATAAAGAAACAATGGAAAATGAAGTGAGCGCTTGGGTTTCTCCACGTAATCATTGTTCTGAGCCGATGAAATGGCGGTTTACGACAGAAGATGCAAGAATTAAACTGAAGCATCTTTACCCGACTATTAGCGCATGACAGCGTACTAGTCTCTCAAAAGAATTCCATCAAATTGGTATTTAATTATTTGCTGGGTGCCACAGAGTGACAACGCATACAATTCTTGGTTGGTGCAAACGCGATTTTCCCATGGCAAACACCGCAAAATTTACCCTCTAATACATCTCTCATTTTTATGTTATTTGCGCCTTTTTTCTTCACAAATATTGCCGGATGGCAATTTTTGCACGCTAGCCACTCTGTATGCTGCCGATGAGGAAAAAGCACTTTAGGCATAGCGCCTGTATTGGGTAAAATAATGTCCAGGTCAAACGGCTTCAAATCTGGGCCAGCGCCTTCTATATCTGAGCGAGGCACAATATGCCCTTTTTCCAGCGCCTGCACCCAATCAGTCAAACCCGCCGAATCCCTTGGGAATTCACCCATTGCAACTTCTGGCAATTGCAAACCGAACATAGCTGTAATATTTGTCGGGTCATGAATACCATCTTCAGCAATAGGCACGGCTTCACCCGTTACTTGAAAGTGGGCCCCCCTGCTCCAGAAGTTACCTTCAAACTTGCTATCAGCGGCTGAAAGTACGCCAGAGACAAGACCAATAATAATACCGGCCAATACTTGAGATTTACCAAGATAAAAATGATGAGAGAACATATATACCTGCCACAAATTGTTGATTATACCTTTTACTCTGAAATAAATAGAAGCAGAAATCGAACCGATTACCATCAACCGCCGGTGTAACCCTCACAATCACCATGTAATCACCTCAAGATATTCAAATGCTTGTTGATACCTTAACTCTAATTCATTAATTCACCGCGCCAAGTCAACGCCAATTCCCGGCTTAACCTTAACAATGTAACTTAGCAATGCCACTCACATGGACTTTCTTTACACAATAAATTATTACATCAAAAACAAAACTTACTGTAAAATAATTGTACAATCCACCACAAATTAGAAAACTTTCTCTACATAATGAAAATTAAATCTTCCCCGTTATTATGGATAACCTTTTTTATACTTTCCCTCGCCTTACTCAACGAAATAGTCCAGAAATTCATCGAGCCGCGTGAGATTATCATCTCCCAACAACAAGCCAAACAGATTGGAGACAAAATATGGCAAAACGAAGGGGCAGGAAAAAGTACAAACCTCATCGTCTGGAATGAAGGTGAAGTATTTCCATCGTTAGGAATAGGTCATTTCATTTGGTATCCAGAAGGTGTACAGCATAGTTTCGAAGAAAGCTTTCCAGCATTGATTAATCACATATCTGATACAAAAGAAATACCCAAATGGCTTGCTGATTCGAAATACCCGCCATGGCAATCACGTGAAGAATTTATCGCGAATAAAGAATCTGGCTTCTCACGAAAACTACGTTACTTCTTAGAAGATACTAAGGCAGAACAAACTCAATTTATTATCCTTCGCCTTGAAAACGCACTCCCTAAAATATTAAGAACCGTTAAAAGCGGATTTGCGCGTGAGAGAATAAGAGAAAATTTCTATCATGTGGCCATGCAAGAAAATGGCGTTTACGCATTGGTTGATTATGTTAACTTCAAAGGAGAAGGTATTTCACCTACGGAACGATACAACAATCAAGGCTGGGGCTTACTACAAGTTTTGGAAAACATGCACGGGAATACAGATGATTTGATGCGGGAATTCATCGAAAGCGCCGATCAGAGACTAACGAGACGTGTAGAAAATGCGCCTAGAGACGAATCAAAATGGCTTCCGGGATGGCGAAAAAGACTTGAGACATATAATAACAACTGATGCGTAATTGAAAACAATGATGAGCGATAAAAAAATATTTTTTGCATTGTTACCTGAAACACCCACAGCGAACGCAATATCAAAACAGGTTAAACACATTAAAGATGTATCGCCTTATACATTGCTTCAGTGGGTAAAAAAAGAAAACATACACCTAACACTGTGTTTTATCGGGCGAACGGAAGAAAAAGTAATTGCGGATCTAATTAGTTATGTGAAAACTGTTCCATTCATTCCATTTGAATTTCAACTGGATTGCAGCGGCGTTTTTGAAAAGGCCGGCGCATTATGGATTGGGCCGGAATCTACCAATACAGCTTTACTTGAATTATCAATTAAAATCACAGACATGGTACGCTCACGCAACATTTCGATAAGTTACAATTCATTCGTACCCCATGTAACCATTGCACGTAAATTTAAAGATAAGCACATGCACCTTTCATTTCAACCTATATATTGGTGTGTGAAAAACTTCTATTTAATGGAGTCTGTTTCAACACCCCACGGCGTTCAATATAACGTATTGCACAAATTTTAAGGCGACTCTATTTATACGATACCTTCAATCGGAATGACGCATAAAGATCACATAAAGCCGTTTCTCAAAATTAAAAATATATTTATGATTAATGGTCAATATAACCTCTAAGGATACGATTTAACATCGACAGACAAGTGGGTATTTTATTCTATAAATTCTTATCAGCTGCATCCAACCGGGTTCTAAATTCTTCAACCCTTTGTCTATTCACACCAAAGTCACTTCGCCCCACTCGGGAAGCAGATCTTACATGAACAAGATTATTTTGAGCATCCAGCCTGATTTCAAAGTCATCAACGAACCTAAAAAGTCTGGAAGTAAATGTTGCCGCTATATATGAATCATCTTCAGTGACTATTTCAGCACCCATTTCCTTCAGTAAGGATTTTATCTGTAACATTAGACTATTATTATCGGTTATTGAAATAGTTAATGGCGCTATGTAATGTGAATCACTCTGTTCAATTTCACTGCATACGCAGTTTGGCTTTGGTGAACAGGCTGACAATTTACCTGCAACTAGTCCTGGTGATTGTTTTGAAGTTGAAACATTGCCAAGGATAAAAAAATAGACAACAACCGAAAATGCTAACAAACCAATTAATATTATAAAAATTTTCATATTCATTTCCTGAAATAAACTAATCGTAAATTATGGCTGATATTCAAAAACAAGCACTTTCAAGCCCTTTCCCTGTACAGCCTCTTTAAAAACAGCAGGTGGTTTTATTGCTTCAACAAACTGGCAGTCTGGACACTCCTCGTTTATCAGGTCGTACAAAAAGCCCTCGGTTAACTCTGTCGAATTGAGGCATAACATGATTTTTCCGCCAGGCTGTATTAATAAAGGAATACGACGCACGATTTTTGAATAATCACGTTTTATATTAACACTACCCTGCTGAAAACTGGGTGGATCACTTATCATAAGGTCATAGGGGCCATGTTTTTTAAGCCGACCGAACGATTTAAATATATCAATTTTATCAAAACTCACCGAGCGCATATCTATATTATTTAAGCGATGATTTTCCCTACCTCTAGTTAGCACACCTGAATTATTGTCGACATTAAATACATGACTTGCACCGCCAGCTAACGCGGCTACAGAAAATGGACAGGTGAAGGAAAAAAGATTTAGTATTTTTTTACCCTGAGCATTATCCATTACCCACCGTCGCCCATTTGACATGTCCAGAAAAATGCCAATGTTTTGCCAACGCCCTAATTCAACGTGATACTTCAAACCATGTTCGATCACCTCAAGTTCAGTGATTTTTTTACCTGATAAAACCTCAAACGGCGCAAGAGGGAGATTACGATGCTGTACCTGCACTGATTGACATGCAGGCATATTATCCAGAATCTGTCTTGTAACATCCTGCAGCCATTGCTCGGATGATTCACGGTACGAAGTAATAAGCACAACAGGCGGCAACCAATCGATATTGATATGTTCCAGCCCTTCATAAGTATGACCGCGACCGTGAAATAATCGCTGACACTCGGTAGAATCATTTGCCAAAGAAAAATTAATATAACTACTTAGATTTGAATTCATTTTCAACATAATATTTAGGGTAGAAGAACCACCTCAGTTTCGGCAGTTAATTTGTTAATATTAAACATAAGCTCACAATATTCATTTTTCTCTTCTATCGATGTGAGACCATCATCACTCTGGAAATCAGAAATTGTCGCAATATAAAAAATACCCACCTTTGCATAAATATAATCCATATCATCTCTAGTCGATAAAATGACAATTTTCATACAATCAGCGATTACATGACGCCCATGAGCTAATGGTCGCTGTAAATGCAATTGATCGACACTTAGTTTTTTTATTTCATCTTGCAAAGTATCGGCAAACAACAGGGCTTCCCAAGCATTCACTGTTTCTGTTAATTTTATCATTCCAATACTCATTTTAATTGCTAAATAGCAGATACTAAATAACGAGCCTAAACGTCAAATTAATGCGCGGTCGCATTTGACGCTGACTCTTGGGTATTTGATGCAACCAGTCGATCTGGGTATTTTTCCCCATAAACAACAGGCTTCCATGGGGAAGAATAAATGATTTTCTCAAATTCGAATCACGCTTGTGCTTAAGCTGTAACTGACGTTCCTCACCAAAGCTAACAGAAGCAATAACAGGATCAGTACCTAGAGCCTCCTCAAAAAGTCAGAGTGCCACTGACCCAATTCGCGAATCCACCGATATTTTAGTCCGCATCAGCAAGGCCAATT
>JAOTSL010000029.1 GCA_029864945.1 Gammaproteobacteria bacterium | reverse complement strand
TTGATTGCCTGATAAAAAGACCGGTATTTTAGTTAAAATGTGCTTTAAAATTAACGCCCAAAATTTTTGTCAGTTTTCGCTTTATTAAAAGGATTCTTAATGCGCAAACATAGTCATTTACACTTTATAGCTATTAGTACTGTTATTGCCACAGTCAACTTTCTAAGGACTGAGGTATCTTTATCATTTCCATATCCTCTCATTCGGAATAAATACAGGGACCTCAAATGATTGCCATACTATTTTTATTACTATTTGGTGCGTTAGCATACAGGCGAGATTCTGCTTTAATCTGGTCCGTCGTAATGGGCGCTTTTCTATTGATAGCAACATACACAACTGACGCAGGCATTACACTGGCGTTGCTTTGGGGTATTTATGGTGTAATTGCAACACTTTCGCTTATAGCTCCATTACGACGTGTATTACTTAGCGGTGCGGTGCTAAATGCGTTTAAAAAAGTATTACCACCAATGTCACGCACAGAAAAAGAAGCACTGGATGCCGGTACTGTGTGGTTTGATGGCGATTTGTTCAGCGGCAACCCAGACTGGAATAAATTACTCAAGCATAATACCGCTAGATTAACAGCCGAAGAGCAAGCCTTTATCGATGGCCCAGTTAACCAGTTATGCGAAATGATTAACGACTGGGAAATTTCCCAAATCGACAATGATCTTCCCCCTGAGGCCTGGCAGTTTATAAAAGACAGCGGCCTGTTCGGCATGATTATTCCAAAAAAATACGGCGGACTTGAGTTTTCAGCCATTGCACATTCTGCGGTGGTTATGAAAATATCTACTCGTAGCGTTGCGGCGGCCGTTACCGTGATGGTTCCCAACTCATTAGGGCCAGCAGAACTTTTACTTCGTTATGGAACAGATGAACAAAAAGAATACTATTTGCCTAGGCTGGCAAAAGGTGAAGAGATTCCCTGCTTTGCGCTAACCGGCCCCGAGGCAGGAAGTGACGCAGGATCAATTCCTGATTTTGGCATTGTCTGTAAGCAGGATTTTGACGGACAAAAAGACGTGTTAGGTATTCGAGTAACCTGGAACAAACGATACATAACACTAGGCCCTGTTGCGACAGTACTTGGACTTGCATTTCAATTACAAGATCCTGACAACATATTGGAAGATAAATATGAAACAGGAATTACCTGCGCTTTAATTCCAACCAGTCATCCTGGTGTAATCATTGGTCGAAGACATCATCCATCAGGTATCGGTTTTCAAAACGGGCCTAATAGTGGAGATGATGTATTCATTCCGATGGACTGGGTAATTGGAGGTCTTCCACAAGTGGGACAAGGCTGGCGAATGCTAATGGAATGTCTAGCTGCAGGTCGTACTATTTCCTTACCTGCACTTAGCGTTGGCGGGGCAAAATTTACCGGCCGAGCTATTGGCGCGTACGCGCGGATTAGAAAACAATTTAAAATGCCAATCGGCTTTTTTGAAGGCGTTGAAGAGCCACTAGCACGCGCCGCCGGCCATGCCTATATGATGGATGCAGCGCGCAAACTTACCGCAAGTGCACTTGACCAAGGTGAAAGCCCTTCTGTTTTATCTGCTGTTTTAAAATACAACTTGACCGAAAGAATGCGAATTTCTGTCAATGATGCAATGGATGTCCAGGGCGGTGCCGGTATTTGTTTAGGGCCAAACAACATTTTGGGTAAGCTGTACCACGCGATTCCGATAAGCATAACAGTGGAAGGTGCAAATATTTTAACCCGTACGCTGATTGTATTCGGCCAGGGAGCAATACGCTGTCATCCGTATGTATTTAAAGAAATGCAGGCTGCAACAGAAACAAATGCTAAAAAAGCACTGGTAGATTTTGATAATGCCTTCGCCGGTCATCTCTATTTTTCAACCAGTAACTTTTTCCGTTCTTTATTCATGGGGCTGACAAATGCCAGCTTTGTGAATGTGCCTGAAAACGCAAAACTGCAACGTTACTATCAACAAGTAACGCGCTTCAGCAGTGCGTTTGCCCTGTTGACTGATATTTCCATGTTGATTTATGGCGGTGGCTTAAAGCGAAAAGAAAAATTGTCCGGTCGATTTGCTGATACATTAAGTTGCATGTATTTAATATCCTCTTCGCTTAAACAATTTAATGACGACGGCTGCCCTGACGAAGACTTTCCTGTACTACAATGGGTTTGTGAAGATAATCTTTACCGAATTCAGGGAAGCATGGCTGGCATTATTCAAAATATGCCTAATCCAATCGTGAGAAAAGCACTTAGCTTAATTATTTTCCCATTAGGTAAACGATTAAAACCACCAACAGACTCACTGGGCCAATCTCTCGCCAGTATCCTGCTTAAGCCATCGGCTACCAGGGATCGATTAACTGCGGGTATATACCTTCCAAAAACAGACGACCAGCAAGTCGGCCGACTGGAAATTGCGTTTGAAATGGCGGAAGAGGCAGACAAAATAGAACGACGTTTAAATGGGTTAAAAAGAAATGGTGAAATCAATGGTGAAAACATTGATGCATTACTCAAGCAGGCTGATAAAAAGTCACTGATCACCGATGAAGAAGCGAAGATGTTTAGTCGGTTTTTAGAGTTGAGAAAATTGATTATTTCGGTTGATGATTTTGATAAAGACGAATTTCGTTTAAATAAGGTCGGCTGAAAACATTTTTATCAAATGAGTTTTGAGCAAGCCCCAAATAAATACACACAAATTAAGGAAAGTAGATGGCTACTAATCGTAAAAAATCCATTTCAAAAACAGTTTATATTGTAGATGGCAGTCGTACCCCCTTTTTAAAAGCTCGCGGTAAAACCGGGCCATTTGCTGCCGCAGACCTCGCTGTGCAAGCTGGCCAACCACTCATGATGCGACAGAATTTTAAGGCAGACGCATTTGATGAAGTGATAATGGGGTGCGTCATGCCTAGCGCTGACGAAGCCAATATTGCACGTGTAATTGCTTTACGACTTGGCTGTGGTGAAAATGTGCCGGCCTGGACTGTTCAACGTAATTGCGCATCAGGTATGCAGGCACTGGACTGCGCAGCAATGAATATTGCTTCCGGCCGTTCAGATCTTATACTCACCGGTGGTGTTGAATGTATGAGTCGCGCACCTGTTTTATTAAACAATACCATGGTGAACTGGTTAGGTGACTTTGCCCGCGCTAAAACACCTATTGCGAAAATAAAAGCACTCAGTAAATTGCGTGGCCCACACCTTAAACCGATTATAGGATTAATAAGAGGATTAACTGATCCCGTTGTAGGATTAAACATGGGGCAAACGGCAGAAATTTTGGCTCATAAATTTAACATTTCACGCCATGAGATGGACACCTTTTCAGCAGAAAGCCACCAGCGCCTTGCAGCTGCACAAGATAATGGTTATATGGATGAAGTCGAAACCATTTACGATACCAACGGCAAATTTTACGCATCAGACGATGGCCTCAGACGAGATTCCGACGCTGCAGGCCTAGGTAAATTGAAACCTGTATTTGATTCCAAATTTGGCAAAGTTACCGCAGGTAACGCCGCGCAAATTACAGACGGTGCAGCCCTGCTAATACTGGCAAGTGAAAAAGCGGTGAAAGATCACAACCTGACTGTAATAGGGAAAATCGTTGACAGTCATTGGGCAGGCCTAGATCCATCACAAATGGGACTGGGTCCTGCTCATGCAATGGCACCCATTTTAACCCGCAATAAGTTAGCCATTAAAGACATCGACTATTGGGAAATCAATGAAGCATTTGCGGTTCAGGTGCTTTCATGCCTTGAAGCATGGAAAGATGTAGAATATTGCAAAACCCAACTTGGACTAGCACAAGCGCTAGGGGAAATTCCGCGTGACCGATTAAACGTAGATGGCGGAGGAGTTAGCATAGGTCACCCTGTTGGTGCCAGCGGCGCTCGTATCGTTTTACATTTACTAAAAGTATTAAAGCGTAATAATGCAAAACTTGGTATGGCTAGTCTATGTATTGGTGGTGGCCAGGGTGGCGCAATGTTAATTGAAACGGCAACGGAGCAATAAAAATGGCAGACAATAAACACTATTCACACTGGAAGCCGCTCACGGATGCTGAAGGTATTTTATGGCTTCATCTGGATCAACAAAATTCCAGCACCAATGTACTTTGTGTGCCTGTATTGGAAGAACTGGAAACAATCCTTGTAGAGATTAAATCAAGTCACCTGCCATCCGGTGTCGTTTTTGTATCTGATAAGGAATCTGGGTTCATCGCGGGTGCCGACATAAAAGAATTTACAGTGATTGATAATGTTGATCAAGCAGTCAAACATGTGCAACGTGGTCAACGCATTATGGATGAAATTGCTGCGTTGAAATGCCCTACTGTTGCTATGATACATGGTTATTGCATGGGAGGTGGTTTTGAACTCGCGCTTGCCTGTGATTACCGTATTGTCGATGATGGTCCAACAACACGATTGAGTTTACCTGAAGTACAATTGGGTATACATCCCGGTTTTGGTGGCACAGTAAGACTACCAAGATTAATTGGTGCACCTGCCGCAATGGATATCATGTTAACAGGCAAACCTATTAATGCCAGAAAAGCCAAGAAGTTGGGCATGGTTGATTACGCCGTTCCGACACGGCAATTAATACCAGCAACTAAAAAAACCATCATGGATCACCCGCCACTTCATCAGCCAACAAAGATGCAGGCACTAACTAATCACATGCTGATCAGACCGATACTAAAGCAAATGATTTTAAAAACCGTGGCGAAAAAAGCACGTAAAGATCACTACCCTGCCCCGTATGCCATTATTGACTTGTGGGCAAAATATTTTGACGACCCAGTAAAAATGCTAGAAGAAGAAGCTAAGTCTGAAGCTCGGCTGGTTATTGGTCCGACCGCTCAAAATTTAATACGTGTGTTTTTTCTTCGTGAAACGCTAAAAGCCTTGGGCAAAACAGAAAATACAAATACAAATTTCAAACACGTTCATGTTATCGGCGCGGGCGTTATGGGCGGCGACATAGCCGCTTGGTGTGCCTTACGCGGATTTCAGGTTACGCTTCAGGATCGTCATGAAAAAAATATTGCTAAAGTAATGAAGCGAGCTCACAAATTATTCTCTAAAAAAATGAGAGGAAATAGATTGGGCATTATTGATGCTATGGATCGTTTGCAACCTGACATAAAGGGACTTGGTGTTCCCAAAGCGGATGTTGTTATTGAAGCTATAGTAGAAAATATCGAAGCCAAACAAGGCCTCTATAAAGAGCTAGAGTCGAGAATGAAAAGTGACGCCCTACTCACAACCAATACATCAAGTATTCCATTAGAAGTATTAAGCACTGTTCTCAAAAACCCTGAGCGATTAGTCGGCTTACACTTTTTCAATCCAGTTGCACAAATGCCCCTCATTGAAATTGTTACCGCCAATAATACAAGTAAGGAGGTAGCAGAAAGAACGGCTGCATTTGCAACACAAATTGATCGACTACCATTACCTGTAAAAAGCGGCCCTGGGTTTCTGGTTAACCGCATTTTAATGCCTTACATGCTTGAGGCTGTGCGCATTCATGAAGAAGGGGTTCCTGCTAGTGTCATTGATAAAATTGCACTGCAATTTGGTATGCCAATGGGTCCACTTGCGCTAGCTGATACTGTCGGCCTTGATATATGCTTATCAGTTGCGGGAATATTATCTAAGGAGTTAGATGTAACGGTACCCGAAAGTCTTAAGAAAATGGTAGAGGAAGGGAAACTTGGTGCAAAATCTGGTTCCGGTTTTTATGAATACAGCGAAGGTAAACAAGTTAAGCCCGAAAAAACTGAAAGCAATGTTGATTCTCATTCCTTACAAGACAGAATGATAGGACGGATGATTAACGAATCTGTTGCCTGCTTGCGTGAGTCAGTTGTCGCAAATAAAGATCAGCTGGATGCAGGTGTTATTTTTGGTACTGGCTTTTCTCCTTTTCGTGGTGGCCCCCTCAATTACGCTCAATCGGAAGGCTATCAATCGTATCAAACCCGTTTATCAGAAATGGAAAAGAACCACGGCACCGGTTTCAAACCTGATTCTGGCTGGGAGAAGCTAGCTTAATCTAATATTTAGACTGGTAATACGCAAAAACAATCCAGAGTATTGCCAGTCCTTTTACACGCCGCAACAAATTTTATAACAAATAATCAATTTTAATACCCCACTGCCGATACTATCCTATGAGACTTCCAAATACTTGCCCACATTTTATATAGGTAATGTATAGTACTGAATAATATAGTATATCTAAAAAATGGGGTTGTATGTTTCATCCAATTCGCGTGTTGGTTCTCGAAGATTATGAAGACGATTGCATACTTATGTTGCGCGAGCTACGTCGCGGTGGTTTTGAGCCATCACATTTAATAGTTGAAACTGCATCAGCAATGGAAACAGCGCTTGAAAGAGACGAGTGGGATATCATCTTATCCGACTACTCTATGCCCGATTTTAGCGCGCCGGCAGCCCTTAAAGTATTAAAAAAATCAAATAAAAATATCCCTTTCATTGTGGTTTCCGGTAATGTCGGTGAAGTTATCGCTGTTCAATTAATGCAACATGGTGCAGCCGACTATATTAACAAAGATAATCTTTCTCGCTTATGCCCAGCGATACAGCGCGAACTAAATGAATCAAAACTGAAAAAACAACGAAAAGAATCCGAAACAATCACTAATCGTTTATGGGATATATTTAACCATTCACTAAACGAAATATATCTTTTTGATGCCACTACATTTGAATTTATTGCTGTAAACGAAGGTGCATTGCATAATCTTGGTTATACGATGGATGAAATGAAGTGCAAACACCCATGGGATATTAAGCCGGATTTAACTGGGCCTGAATTTAGAAATAAAATATCCTCTCTAATCAATGATAGTCAAAAATCTTTGCACTTTGAAACTTTTCACTTACGAAAAAATGGCACAACTTATCCCGTTGAAGTAAGGCTACAACTTTCCACCGAAGAAAATATTATTTTTTACGCTATTGTACTCGACATCACTGAACGTAAAAAAGACATGGAGAAAATTGAAATACTTGCCAGATTTCCTGAAGAAAACCCACAACCCGTTCTTCGCATCAATTATCGCTATGAGGTTCTTTACAACAACCCGTCAAGCAACCAACTTGTAACGACATGGGGCGAATCTCGAACAAAAATAATACCAGACACTTGGAGAAAAATCGTCGATCTATGCGGCACAACCCTAAGTTATCAATTATTTGAAGATAAAATAAATCAACAAATCTATAGCTGGCTATTGTTCCCGTCTAAAACAGGCGAATATATTAATTGCTACGGCCATGATATAACAACTCAAAAAGAATCAGAAAACGTTCTCAGGCAGTCTTATCAGGTATTTGAGAATATCAGTGAAGGCATCATGATTTGCGACAAAGATGATGTCGTTACAGCGATAAACCCCGCATTCACTAAAATCACAGGTTTCACTGAAAATGAGATCGTTAGGAAAAATGCAGCAATATTAAACTCAGAAATAATGGGAGATACATTTATAAAAAAAGGTAAACCTGTTTTATTATCAACAGGCATATGGAAAGGTGAATATTCATTCAAAAATAGTAAAGGCAACAACATACCAGTTAACCTTTCGGTTTCAACAATTAGAAATAGAAACAACATTAATAGCTTCATATATGTCGTTTCAGATTTTTCTGAACGAAAACTAGCACAGCAACATATTCATAATCTTTCGTATTTTGATCCTCTTACCAATCTACCTAACCGACTTCATATTCATGAAAAACTATTTGATTTATTGGGAGAGGCACATCAATTCAGCCACTGCATATCAATTATTTATCTGGATATAAATCGTTTCAAAACCATAAATGAAAGCCTGGGCCACCAAACTGCAGATAAAGCACTGGCCCTAGTTGCTAACAGACTTTCATCAATAATACCGGAGAATGCTTTTCTCGGTCGTATGGGTGCTGATGAATTTATTATCGTGATTGATGATTCCGAATTAACATCCGAAGAAAGTGCGGTAATTGATAGTATTTCTCAAGCTTTCAAGGAATCATTTGAGCTTCAAGGTCAAGAAACCTACATCAATGTTACTTTAGGTATATCACACTACCCTGAAAATGGGTTATCAGCTGATGAATTAATCAAACACGCAGAGTCAGCTGTTGTTCACGCAAAACGAAAAGGTAAATATCTCGAAATTTACTCGAATGAATTACACACAAGAAATAAAGAACACATTCGACTTGAAACTGACTTAAGAAAAGCCCTTGAAAAAAATGAGTATGTATTATATTACCAGCCAAAAATAGATCTAAAAACACGAAAAATTGTTGGCCTCGAAGCCTTAATCCGTTGGCATCGCCCTGAAATCGGGTTAATTCCTCCAGGCGAATTCATTCCGTTACTAGAAGAAACTGGCTTAATCGTACAAGTCGGTGACTGGGTTATTAAAGAAGCATGCCGGCAGCTCAAAGAATGGGAACACGATGGTATTCCTCAGGTTAATATATCGGTCAACTTATCCGGTAAACAATTCAACCAAGAGCATCTCGTTGAAAATATTTTAAAAATATTAAGTGACTCAAATGTTGCTCCGCAAATGATTGAACTTGAAGTAACTGAAAGCACTATCATGCATCAATACGATAGGGTTATTAAAATCCTAAATGAGCTTCACGATCATAAGTTTGTCATTTCAATAGACGATTTTGGAACCGGTTATTCCTCTCTAGCATACCTGAAACACTTTCCGATCGACGTACTTAAGGTCGATCGCTCTTTTGTAATGGAAATACCCAACGACAAAGATGATACTGCAATCGTAAATACCATAATATCTATGGGCCACAATCTTAATCTTAAAGTTGTCGCTGAAGGCGTTGAAACAATCGAGCAAATGAATACATTGAATGATATGGGATGTGAACTTGCCCAAGGTTTCTATTTTGGTAAAGCATTGCCTGCTCACGAGGTTGCTGAGTTATTGAGGAAACAATAGTATTAAACCATCCCATTTCCAAAACCGTCTTAATCTGATATCAAATTTCACTTAAACGCGCCTCTGGTTTAAAGTTAGATACATATTTACCACTAGACAAGTGATGAGGTAATTTAAAACAGAAATGCGACAAACTACCTAATAAACGTATTTAAAAGTAATGCACACTGAGAATAAGTATCCTTAAGAACACTTCTAATTTGCCGCTACATAAAATACACCCAGTTTTAGGCGGCAACCTTTTATCATAACCAAAGCCATACACTAAATAATGCTATTACTAATCTCAAAAAAAATGCGTCTGATCGAACTTGTGAGTACATGTCTACTGCTTTCAGTCTGGAGCAGTACGGTTTTTTCAATAGATAGTAGTTATATTACACCAACCTATGTCCGTATAATTTCAAGCCTTTACGAGCAATACAACGATATTAATCCTAGCTGGTCAAGTAACGGGGAATATATCAGCTTTGAAAGATACGATATGCAATCCCATAAAATTATCCTTTCAAACCAATCTGGAAAAACACTGCAAACCATAAAGGCTGAAGGAAAACCTAAGGATGTGTTTGATTTTCTCTTATCATCAGAAGAGGATGTAATCTCCTATAACATGGGTATTAGCTGGTCTCCCGAACACAATGAGTTTGTGTTTGTGAGTAGCGGGAAATCAAATAACTTCGACTTATACTCAGGGAATACAAATTCAAATAAATCTCGCAGGCTCACCTTTCATGCTGACAAAGATAACCAGGCTCAATGGTCACCGGTAAACAATAACATATTATTCGTATCAGCTAGAGAAGGCCATGCAGGGCTTTTTATGATTGATGCAACCAGTGGCGTTATTACCCAAGTACTGGACAATACATTTGATACCTTGCACCCGGTTTGGTCACCCGACGGTACACGCATCGCACTAATGATTGGTGTTAAGGGCTTATATCAAATCTACGTAATTAATGACCTTAAAAAACCAATGGCTTCGCTTCAATTAGTGAGTCAGTATTCTAATCACAATATTAGACCCAGCTGGTCACCGGATGGAACGAAACTCGCCTATTTCAGTTTTGATATTTCAAATAGCTGGAATATCAGCATTGCTAATATCCCAGCAAATAAACCTGTTATGTCCGAAGATACTATTGCTCATGATGTAATTCAAAATTCTAGCCGGGGCCCAACATGGTTACCTGATAGTATTAATATCGCCTACATAAAAAACGAAACTGATAGTTATAATCCTATTTATATCGTTGATACAAACCAGAAAAAACACAGTCTCTTTCTTACAAATACAAAAATGAACCTTGATTTATCATGCTCACAAAGCGGTATTCTTGCATTTCAAACTCAGGTTAAGCAGTGGAGTCGAATCTATATTGCTGCTATACCGGGTTTTAATGGCTGATATTATGAAAATAGCTAATTCGTTACTTGCACTTTTACTTTTCCAGTCATTATTTCTAATTGGCTCAAATGCAAATGCGGCCAACACTCACATAGATTCAGCAATGAAACTCTATAAATCAATGGAAATAAACAAGGCGGTCGCCAAACTCATTATTAATATTGATGACATAAATACACTAAATAGTGTAGAAAAAATAAAATACGCATTAATCATCAATAAAAATCTTTCTATCTATAGAGACATATATTCCAAGTCTCTAGATACCCAACAGATATTTCTCGAAAGTCTAATTAATGATAAAGGCAAGGGGAAAAGCCTGGTTGCTCCACTTTTTCTTACCGAAATATATATTTTACAAAAAGAATTAAATAAAGCGGAGCAACAACTCAATAAATTCAAAGAGAATCTAAAAAGGAATAATAAAAATGCCGCCCTCGAACCAGCCACTAATATATACAATGCATGGATTGCACTGGTTAAAGGAGATACAAAACGTTTTAAAGAAACCCAAAAAAAGATAGATCTCGACGACCCTCTATCAGCAATGGCGCTAGATGTCATTCAAATTCTCACGACAGGAAAATCCACTATAGAACTTAGTTTTATCAAAGCCGCTGAAGACAAATACATTATCGAAGATGAAATTAAATCGGTTAGATTTGCCAATTATGCGATTCGCATTTACAGCCATCGAGGCGAACTAAGTAAGGCAAGGAGTATTGTAAAACTACTTGATCAAAAACGCCCATCCTATACCGAAGAAATATCACAATTTAAACTAATAAAATTTTATGAGCCAAGCCTAATTGACTCAGTAGCTACTTTCTATTATAAACTCGCAAAATCAATTTTAGAAGAGCTGGAAAAAGATACAAAGTATCACGACATGGCAATTTACTACTTGTCAGATTTAGAACTTATTACCTCTAATACAACATCGGCAAAACGCTTTAAAGAACAGATGCTAACCTTAACCCGTTTACCAAAAAGCCTCTCATCTTTACTTGCAATAAGACAAAATGGGCACGCATATTTGTATGGTAAAACAACCAGAGCATATCAGGCTTGGGAAAAAGCGGTAAATAACGCAAAAAACAACCCTAGCATTGGTGCAGAAGCGATATTGATGTGCATTTATTTAGATGCAAGCTGCCCAACCATAGTCCAAACAGCCCAACTAAAAGCCGAAAATGGTAAAAGCAAATTGTTTGAAAATTTAAATACAAACGTAGGTCGATACTTTCTGCTTAAAAAAGAAAACATTAAAGCAATGAGGCTATTAGAAAACGCCTTAGATAGGGGTAATGCAGGTGGAATATTAATGAATGAACCTATTCTGCTGCTAAATCTGGCTGAAATATATCGCTTAAATAAACGATACTCAGAAAGTTTGCAAATTTACTTTTCTCTGGGCCAAAATTTTCCCATACTCAGACAGGTGCAGGATGCTGTTCAGGGTGAGTACTTATTTAGACAACGAAGTACCGGATCAAATATCGTATTTTAGTATAGCTAATCTTGAAACACATGTGATCGAGGAATATATGAAGCATTTTCTTTACAAAACAATACTTTTTTTTACATTCGTTTCTGTATCAGCAACGACAATGGCTATCACCGAAAACACATTAATTTACGGCGAAACAAAAAGACCTGACACATTAGACCCCTATACAAGCCGAGAAGCATCGTCCTTGCGGCTAACCCAACTCATGTTTAATGGTCTCGTATCAATCAATGAAAGACAAGAGGTTGAACCGGACCTAGCAACCTCATGGATAATTGGTAACGATAAAAAAGTATTTACATTCCAATTACGAAGAGACGTTACATGGCACCCGTACAATAATATAACCACACCTTTCACTGCCAAAGATGTAGTTAATACAGTCAACCTTCTACAACACTCAAAGACAATATCGCCTCTAAAAGAGATTTTTTCAAATATATCTAAATCAGAAGTAATTGATGATTTTCAGGTGAAGTTCACACTAAAAAATCCGGCAATAAATCCAATCGCCATGTTCAATTTTAAAATACTTCCTTATCACGCGCTAAAAAACATACCCTATCTAAACAAATCAAGTGATTTTGCCAATAACCCAATAGGCACTGGACCTTATATTTTCAAGAAATTCAACAGTAATCGACAGGTTACGTTAGTCGCTAATAAAAAATATTACAAAGGAGCACCTAATATAGAACAAATTATACTAAAACCTTTTAGTGATAATAATATAATGAACCAAGCTTTGTCTTTCAACAACCTTGATATGATTGTTAGCGTAAACCCCCGTCATTTATCGGAACTTCAAGCCGACGCAAGATTTTCTCTAATTTCATATAATACACTTTCATACTCTTTCTTCGGTTATAACCAAAACAATAAAATTCTTTCCAGCCAACTTGTACGAAAAGCGATTTCTCATGGAATAAATCGAGAAGAAATGCTGAGAGCTTTCTTCAACAATCAAGGGACTATCATTTCCGGCCCTTTTGCACCGGGGAGCTGGGCATACAACCTGGATGTAATGCCTGACGAATACAACCCCCTTAAATCAATTGCACTATTACAAAAAGCGGGTTACACACGTACCAGTAATGGTTTTTTAGATTCTGCGGGTAAATTATTGTCATTCCGGCTTCGCGTCCCAATTGAAAAAAATAACGAATCAACAAAAAGAGTCATCTTGGCATACAAAAATTTCATGAAAAAAATTGGCATTAAAATAAATGTAGATTTTATTGAAAGAGAAAGATGGAAGCGCGCAATATTTAAAGATCACAAATTTGATATTACATTTGCCAATTGGTCATTTGACGACTCATCGGATATATCTACTTTATTTCACTCTGCGTCAAATATGGCATGGGGTAACAATTTCATTAGTTACAATAATCCAGAGGTTGATAAACTTATTGCACAAAGTAAAATAAGTATTGACCATCAAGAAAAAAGAACAATTAATCACCTGTTGCATAAAATTATTGCGCAAGATGTTCCCTACACTTTTTTATGGTCACTCACACAATATGCTGCATACACCAAACGCCTTTCTAACGTAAACATACACCCGTATCAGTTTTTTTATAACGTTCATTTGTGGAAGAAAAATTAGTTAGGTTTCACTTTAAATGATATTTAGAGCTGGAATACTTAAACCAATTTCAAAAACTCTTTTTAAGGAGTTTTTTTCATCTGTTTTTATAATTATTCTACTGAGCATGATAATTTTTTTCCTCGTATATATTTCACCAGGAGAGTCACTGCTACAGGAATATCTTTTAAACCTAGGGGGTAACGAAGAAGAGTTTTCCGAAAATAGTGGGCCTATCAATATACATCAAGCCTATTTTTCTTGGCTATTCGCAAGTATGAGTGGTAACTTTGGCGTTTCCAACAGCAACGGATTGCCTGTGCTGGGACAAGTCCTAGAGTTTACAGCGAACACACTCTATTTGACTTTTTCCGCGTTACTTATCAGTCTTTGCATAACCCTTCCTGTGGTAATGATAACAGTTAGTAACACATTTCCTACACTCTCTCGTTTTACCAATATCCTGATTCGACTACTGTCTTTTTTACCATTATTTTGGGTCGCTTACATTCTCATTTATATATCAACCTCGGTATTCGACTACTACCCACTAGCAACGGACTATGAGGAAATTACCGCATCACAATTTATATTGCCCGTCATATTATTATGTTTGGGCAGCGGCGTACTAGTAGAAATAGTCCAACAATTAACATACGAAATAAAACGCGTACTCAATGAAGAATATATTTTATGCGCCAGAGCAAAGGGGGCATCTGTTTTTAAACACTTATTTAAAGAAGGTATTGCATTCCCTTTACTAAATCTACTCAGCAACCGAATCGCTTATTTATTTGGTGCCACTATTATTATTGAACAAATTTTTGGCTGGCCAGGTATTGGCCGTCTACTCTGGCAGGCAACTCAAGATCGGGATATCCCTTTATTACTGTGCGCCGTTATTATATGTGCGTGTGTAATTCGCCTGTCACATTTTATCGCACGCCTGATATATGTGTTGATAAACCCACGAGCGTCGCACGAATAATATGCGAAAAAATAACACTTACGTATCCGAACGCTCAAAGCTATCGCTAAAATATTGGTTCGATATTACTGTCATCATCTATTGCCTAGTCGTATTAGGCTCTGTAGTCATCGCTTATACCATTACTACATTTGAATTAGTTGCATTTGACTATGACGAAATGGATTTCGATGCAATATTGTCACCTCCTCTTTCAGCGGGGCATATTCTTGGTACAGATTACCTGGGACGAGATTTATTTAGCAGGCTTCTTTTAGGTACACAAGCCTATCTAGTACCTGGAATAATGGCAGTTTCCATCGCTATCTTTTTTGGATCATTACTTGGAGGCCTTACCGTATTTGGCAGTAAAAGTGCAAAAAAGGTAATTAAAATATCAACAGACCTACTGCAAACAATGCCAAGACTCGTGCTGTTACTTCTAGTTGTCGCTATATTTGAAGCTAATATTTACTATATTATGCTTGTTGTTGGTATAACCAATATACCTACAATTGCAGACCTGATCAGTCGGCGCATAGATATTTTACGGGACAAAAGCTTTATTGAAGCATCCATCGCAAACGGAACGCCGAAGTACACTTTAATTGTTAAACATATCCTCTGGTATAACTGCCGCATACTGTTAATTGGACAAGCTGCACTAGGAATGGCTGAAGCAATTCTTATGGAAACCAGTTTAAGTTATCTCGGTTTTGGCGTTCAAGAACCTACTCCATCCTGGGGTAATATGGTTCAGTCGGGAACAAATTACCTGCTACAAGGGAATCTGTGGTCATCAACAATACCCGCACTGGCCATTATGTTTGTACTACTCGCTTTTTACCTCGTATCTGAAGTAATCATAAAACGAATTGACAGAAGTCCTGACTAATGACAAAACCAATTCTTGAGGTTAAAGATTTATCAGTTCGATTTTTTCTAGAAAAAGAAAAAGTCTTATTGCCTGCACTGAATCAAATTAGTTTCCATGTAAATAATAATGAAGTGTTAGGTATAGTTGGAGAAAGCGGTAGTGGAAAAAGCATTACTTTATTGTCCATACTTGGTCTTTTACAGGCAAACCCAGGCATTATAAGCGGAGAAATTTTGTTCAACGCCAATGAGGCGAACATCAATACATTGGAAGATATCAGCAGCCACATTGAAATTGAGAATTTTGAAAAAGCTGATGAAAAAATCACAAAAAAAACTAATACTTGGAATAAATTACACGCCAGCCGATACAAAAAAATTCTCGGAAATCAGGTTTCAATGGTGTTTCAAAATCCTCGCCTTGCATTTAACCCCTACTACAGTATCGGAAAACAAATAAGCGAATCCATCCTCCTTCATCAACCAAATACTGATAAAGAATCTGCAAAAAAAACCGCAATTGACTGGTTAAAACGAGTGAAAATGGAAGCGCCGGAATTACGATACAACAACAACCCATACGGTTTATCTGGCGGACTTTGTCAACGAGCGATGATTGCCATGGCACTTGCTTCAGAACCTAGCTTACTCGTTGCTGACGAACCGACAACCGGATTAGATACAACGATTCAGGGGGACATACTCACATTACTCGAAGAAATAAGAATACAACAGAAATTGAGTATGATTATTGTCAGCCATGACTTTAATGTAATGCACCGACTGGCGAATCGTGTATTGGTTTACTATAACGGGTTCATCATAGAAGAAGGCAATACAAACAACATTCTTGATTACACATCGGATGAACATCACCCTTACACTTCGTTACTTTTAAATACCGAATTCAATCAACACGTAGATGTAATTAACAAAACCAAAGATACAGATAACAGCCAATCTAAATCATTTTTTAATCAATGTCCGTATTATAATAACTGTTTAAAAGTCACACCTGAAATATCAAATAAATGTCAATCTTCGATACCACCATTATTGCCGTTACATGATTCTCACAAAATTCGTTGCTGGAGGTTTGAAAAATGAAAAAAACAATCCTTCAATTGAATTCAATTACAAAAAACTATAATACTCCCGGCTTTATGAAAAAAGATAAACCCGATATTCCAGCTATTGACGATATTAGTCTTTCATTATACGAAGGGGAAATTTTAGGTTTAATTGGTGAGTCAGGGTCAGGTAAAACAACCGTTGGTAAATCTATACTCAAACTGATGGGGATTGATAGCGGCTCAATTCAGTTATTTGGAAACGACATCACAAATCTCACTGAAAATAAGTTTCGTGCGATTAGAGGTGATATACAAATGATTTTTCAAGACCTGGATGCCGCATTAAACCCCAATATGAAAATCGATAATATTTTAATAGAAATAGTAAGACGTCATCACAAAACAAATAAAATAGAAGCAAGAAAACAAGCACTAAAACTAATATCGGACGTTCACCTAGAGCCGGAAATATTGGACCGATACCCCGGCGAACTTTCAGGTGGCCAAAAAAGGCGAATCGCCATCGCCAGCGCACTTGCCGCTGAACCAAGAATAATCATTGCAGATGAACCAACAACAGGTCTTGATAATTA
>JAOTSL010000211.1 GCA_029864945.1 Gammaproteobacteria bacterium | reverse complement strand
TTTCCCCGTTTTTTATGCGCAAAAAAAATGTGTCCATGACGCATTGGTTGCGCAGTGCAACCAATATTTTTTACCGTTAACATTAATACCCGTCTCATCCACATGTAATAAGGGGGCTTGAATCAATTTATTAAGTGATAATGTTTCAAACGGGCGTAATTTGGTAAACGCCTCTTTATTAAAGTTGTGCAATGATCCTTCACTGAGCGGAATATCTAATTGGTCGGCAAAGAACTCTTGTACACGGTTATAGGGTATTAGCTGATACTGCGACATGTAAACGGCGTGCGCTTTAAGTTTGTTTCCATATTGAACTGCTTTGGTAACATCTTTTGGAAAAGTGGCTGTATATTCTTTCCCTGTGTTCTTGTTAACTAATATCTGGGCTTGGTACTCGGTGACATAGCGGGAGATATCAATATCAAACACTTGTCGTCTGGCGAAACCGGTCTCAAGATAACTGCCTTTAGGAATTGTTCTGCGGTCAATCTCAATGATTTTGACTTCGTCAGGTTCTTGCGTTTGTTTCAATGTTGTCCCTATGTGGCCAACTTGCCCGCCGCTTTTCCTGCCTGATTTTTTAGCCTGTTTTTGTTTTTCTCGATTAAGATCTGACGAAGGTGGCTTGCTGCTATTCCGGCTATCTAATCCGAGCCTGTTTGTGAGTAGCTTAACCACCAGGACTAAAACCGTCATTGTCGATTTCAAGGCAGGCGAAATTTGTTCGTCTTCCTGCATGAGTCTTTCAACGTCTTTGAGTGTCGCGTCTATATCGATATTATCTATTGTCACTTAAGCAACCGGGTATCTGTTAAATCAATATAAATATTATATCACTGGTTTTGAGGTACCGATTTTACGCGCTACGCTTGTGTTTTTGGCGAAATAATTATTTCTAGGTGGCTGGATGTATTTTTGATTAATCTATTACAGAGATAAGGTCTCAGATGTGGTCCAAGGTCTGTATTTCATGAGGTCTTAGGCTGGGTTGATTTTCCGAAAATATGCGAAAAAACCTGTCAAGTGATATTTGACAAATAATTACGCTGAGTAGTTACAATTACTTAATCCTAAAATGTAAGATAATAGCCTACAACAAAAACACACCAATAAACCTTGTTCTCCCTTATTTCACAGTCTTCTACAAATCGAAAAAAATCGCGGCAATTTCAGCTCAGGAAAAACATTGCCACTTATAGGTTATCCCCTGCAACTAATTGCCAAAAATCCTGCCGTTCCCTTGCCGCTCAGACCAAAAAAATGACTTTAATAGCCTTGCGACCAACATTTACACCAATCACTATCCTAACGGATAGGTTTAGCGCTATTAGGAGAGAGTTTTGCAATTCATTTGACGATCAAACAAATACTAATACAGGAGAACCAAAATGCATGTTAGCAATTACATCAACAGCCCCCCAGTAAGACTGCCGGGACCAATCCCTAATTGGGAGCAACGTATTCAGCAACGTAATGAAGCGTGGCAAAATACGATTAACTCAGCCGATAGCGACTCTGTTCAGATTAGTGATAAGGCCCAATATTTATCTAACCTCTACCAATCACCTCCAGACTTAAAAGATGAGATGAAACCGTGGTATTTTCGCGGCGCAACGGATTTCAATTATGAACTTGCCGAGTCAAAAGCATCTGAAATTAAAAATGAAGCCGCTGAATTAGGTTTAAACTTAGATTTCAAAGACGTGCTTACTCAGATCATGACAGCCAATGGCATAAGAGGTCCAGAGGTTAAATATCCGGACAATAACCCTATAACCGATGCACCTGGTAACCTGAAAGTTACGAGATTTGTTACCAGAGAAGCCATGCTTAATGATGGCGAAAAAGAAAAAATGGAACGGCTTTACAAGCATGCTTCAGATAATAATGTTAATACAGATATCGTTAGCGACATATCAACAAAATATGCAATGGACAAAACTAGTCAAGGTAAAGCAGCACCACACCTAGATGCGAATTACTTCGACACAATAATGAAACACCGAAACGAATGGAGCCCCGGTTACAAACCAGATAGCGGAATAGAGCGCCTTCGTTCTTTATTCGCAAACAACTGGGTATAAAAAGGATATTACAGACATGGAACAGTCTACCTATACAACCCTATCAACACACTTTCAACAATGTCTTGAAAACAAGTCAGAAAAGAGTATTACGGACTGTTTCGACTTTATGGCGGATGTATTAAATTTTTCCAGTGCCATCATCACAATAAATACGATACAAGATGAATCATATTATCCATTTCTAAAATTTAATCACAGCTACACTGATTCCTGGGTTGATACTTATATCAACCATCAACTCCCCAATATTGATCCCGTCTCTGATAAATCACCAAACTCACCAGCGCCATTTGTATGGACTGAATGCTATCAAGAAAAACCATCTACTGATACACAAACCTTAATCGCCCAAGTCGCTAATGATTTTAAGACTAAAGACTGTATTACGGTTTCCATACCTACAAGTAATTCGTCTGACGCTGCAACATTATGCTCTCTAGCCGGTGTACCACCAACTCATCACAAATTGACAAAAGAAGTCCTCTATCTTTCGCTACCGATATTCAGTCATGTACTTCAAGGCGTAGAAACTGCAAAACCAATAACACTCACAAAAAAAGAAATAAACGTATTGCAATGGGCAACAGAAGGGAAAACTGCCTGGGAAACCGGTGTCATCATGGCATTGTCGGAAGCAACTATAAAATATCATTTAAAAGTTATATTCCGAAAACTCAAAGTATCCAACAAAGCACAGGCGATTGCTTTTGCCATGACAAAGAAGATGGTTTAATCCACACCAAAATCTGATTGGGACGCACCGCGAAATATGATTCAAATATACGAAAACAAAATAGACTTTCAAAAATCACAAGGCGCTGAAGAAAAATCGATAAAATTTAATGAACATATGTTGGCGTTATACAAGAATTTTGATTCAAGTCAAATTTAATGACGTTTAAATTTCAATAACACATTGATAAACCGGTAAAAATTTTCTCTTCTAACTAAGGCCAGAAAAATGATTAGTTTTGATTCATCTTCAATATATTCATCATTGCCGATAAAGAAAGCTTCGTCAGTCGCACAATACAATCCTGTGGACAAGGCATTCACATCAAGTGATAAATCGGGCGGATCATCAATAACACCGCTTCGCGATGGTTTGATTTCGATGATAAATCGCGGTGAAGATACCGCAAAGGAGCTATTGAAATACCAAAAGATCCCAACGTTTGGTGGATTAATGCTCGGAAAATTACCCGATTTATCAGACACGGAAGCTTTGGCACGAAGGGATAGAATTACAGAAAAATTTGTACAAGAACATTCAAAATACGAGCAACAAAAGTTTTCTCTTATTCGAAAAGGCGAAAGTGAAGGAAAGAGCGCAACGGAGATCATGTTCGACATCGTCGAATTACATGATTCCCAGTCAGAACTATTTAATTTAGGCACTGCCTGGAGTGGTGATGTATTTGCATTTGATAAATCGTCACCAGAAGGATACCAACGAGCGATCAATCATTCAAAAGATGTCGTCAATACATATGCCTAATATTATTACGCCAAAATAACATTTACATATAATGCTTATCCACGGATAAGTCCGAAATATATTATCTATTTAAGCATCATAGTATTACGAAATAACAAACCATATTAAACAAGGATAATTTATGGAAATCGGCTCAACCACACTGACCAAATGGGATGGACCAATAGGCATTAAACCACGAGATATTCCGTTCAATTCAACTCCAAATTATCAAAACGCAGATAGAGTATCAATCAGTAACGAGGCACGCGAAGCTCAAGAAAATGACCAAGAATATTTACAATATGTAGGCGTCCCTCCGAAGCCATTTGGAGAATTGTATCTGCAATTATTTAAGGTTATGTTTGAGGAAGAAAAAGAAATAGCACAAGCAAAACTCCCTCCTGGAGAAACACTTTCAGAGGAACAGATAGTGGCAATAGCAGATAAAACCAAACAGAAAATATTCGAGAAACTAGGATTACCAACCAAACCCACTGATGCACTCACAAACAGTGAGAATGACGAAAAACAAAATAGTCAAAAGATTGGAGCATATCATTCAGTACAAACTGGTATTTCCAACTTTCTTTAATCAGTCATTGTCAGAACATTCATGAGATAAAACACTCATAATAATATCGTCATGCCATACATTATTTATTAACACATTATCCCTTAATACACCCTCTTGAACAAATCCACTTTTTTTATAACTAGAAATTGTTCTTTTATTAAAATCCAATACGCCCAAATCAATCCGATGCAAGCCAAGTACCTTAAAATAATAATTTGCGATACACTTCAAGCAGCTTCAGCAATGCTTCTTCTTATCAACATAACCCTCACTATACGCCCAATGCCATGGCTCGTAAGCAATGCCACATTTATTATCCTTTGGATAGGATAAGCTAAATGAAAAGTGCTGAGCATTCTCTTGCAGCCATTTAAACGCTAACGTTTTCTCAAACGCCTCAGTCAGCGGCGCACACCCTTCTGTCGTTAAATCGATTGCTCGGCCTGTGTGATGCTCACTGTAACCCGGAGCTGCACTTACCTGTAATATGTCAGCAATCAATTGACCGGCATCAACCTTTCTTTGAATTATTTCGATCTGTTTATCTATTGACCTGAAGGCTGATACAACATTTAAACTCACTTGCTCGTTATGTGCTTGGTTCTTCATTTGTTTCCAAGCGACAGCTGCCGGAGGAACAAGCTTTTGACATCTACCATAAATATCATTTTCGATATCCTGCAAATCAAAAGGCTCACGTTGAGGAATCAAACCGAACTGGGTTTCATAATCCGCAGGGATGCCAAAGCGTTTATGAATTATTTTTAATTTTTCTACGAATTCACTCATATCATATACCCCACCTATAAGTATCTCTGCTCTGATAATGCACTAATACATATTTAGAAATGACGTGAGATAACACACTTACTCATCGGTAAGCACACCCACAAAAATAACTGAAGAAGGGGCATCAGTTTCGGGGTTTATAGGCTCCAACACTTCGTTAATATCAAAGCCATTGTCAATATATAGCGCCTTCCATGCTTCTAATGTTCTGAAATACCAGGGCGCTGGGTCACAAAATTGTTTACTAAAGCCGTCCCATGATCCTTCGCGCCAACCGTCTTCATATTTACTATCACCACATCCAGCAATCGGGTGGATTGTTTGCACAATAAATAAACCGTTTTTTTCTAAAATCGACGAAACGTGCCGAAACACATGAGTGACTGAGTCTTTTCCAAGAAGTGAAAAATTGCAAACAACAATGTCAAATTTTTCGTTAAGTACATCGGCTGACAAACTCTCATACGATATGCTCTTAAACCTGCCCTTGCCTGCTTTACTCGCATATTCTATAAACCCTGGAACCGCATCTATACCCAAAGCATCAACGCCCTGCTCCGCTAGCTCCCTAACAAGCCAGCCTTCGCCACACCCTACATCGAGAACGGTTTTAGGGTTTCGCTCCGCCAAAACGCTTAGAATCGCTTGATTTGTCACTAGCAACCGGCTCGCAATCTCATCATTTTTTATCGCCGCCACCCAGGGTTTAACATTATTCTTCCAAGAAGTGACTATTTGCTCGTCAGACAGTGCTCGAATTTTATTCATGTTTAATATCCCCACCTAATGATATACCCATTATCAACATACATTGTAACTACT
>JAOTSL010000210.1 GCA_029864945.1 Gammaproteobacteria bacterium | reverse complement strand
CACCTACTGCAACTCAATTTATTTGAAATAACGAGATCTTATAACACTTCTTCGGGAAGACCTAATTAGAGCCTCCTCAAAAAGTCAGAGTGCCACTGACCCAATTCGCGAATCCACCGATATTTTAGTCCGCATCAGCAAGGCCAATTGTTTCCATCTCTCGTTTGTATGTCGAGCTATCTGCAATAGCGCAGAAACAGTACCCCTTTTCTTGAGGCAAAGAAAAAACTTCAATAGGACAAGCAGGTTCATCACTAAAAAGATGCTGTTAATCCAAGCAACAGACGTATCTGCCCGTTTCGCTCTAATGTAATTCAGGCGATAACCGTTCTTCCCTTGGCCAAACTTGCCTTCTATCGGAATACGTTCTCGGTATTCCTGTTTTCTCTGTGCCTTGAGGCGTTTCAATTCTGCCTTGTTCTCTTCCGTCACTTTCTTTGGCCTTCCCAAGGGTTTACCTGCAAATCGAATATTGTGCTTTTTCAAAAATTTTCGATTTTTCTGGGTGCCGTAAATAGGATCGCCGAGCACGGCTTCTGGATAGTGTCCGTAACGTGTTTTAAAGGCTTCGACTTGCGCCTCTAAATCACCACCTTCATTGAAGGCATCCCATCGAAGTGCATCAACATGGGCCAAGCCTTCACCGGTTAAACTGACGCTCATCTTGGCGCCAAACTCCACCGGTTTATTTTGTTTACCTCGAATGATGGGGCGCACATAGGGCTGACTGATACTCACGATTCGGTTATCACAACGGCGCATTTTGTTACGATGCATTTCAAACTGTTGTTGATAGAGGTGTTGAATAACCCAATAACGATGCAATAGCCAGTTAGGTAGTGGAATAGGATTACCGATGGGCCACTGCTCTAGTAATGTTTCAATATGCCCGAGGTTGCGACGAAGATACTGCAGTTGTTGTTTGATGCCTCGGCGTAATACTTTTCGTCCCGGCCTTCGTTGTTTTATCACGCCAAGAAATGCCTTTCTTGCTTTCTCTCTATAGGTGCGGGGTTTTTTCTGTTTGAGTTCGCTTTTTAAATGCAAAATGTCGATGATCTGTTCGCTAAACTCGCGGGCTTCGTTTAGCAAGCTAAGATCTGTTGGATAACGAATTGCCTGATCAGTGACTGTCGCATCAAGGATCAGTTTACCTTGCCTGACCGTGGCGTCTTGCGGATCGGATTTTTCTTCTTTTGATTTTTTTAATTCAGGTGATGGCGGTTCATCATCGTCAGATTGGGTGTGATCGATTTTGCTCGAGACCTGTTTTGTCTTGTTGTTTTTTTTCGCCTCGACCGCTTCAATGATCGCACAATGAAAATCATCAAACATCGCTTGCCCCATCCGTTTACGGATCTCGACAAACAGCGAGGGCACAAACGGGGCTTTGCTTTGATAACCAGGTAAACCAACAAAATATTGAAGATAGGGATTTTCTTGAATTTGGTCAACGGTTTCTTCGTCAGATAAACACAACTTGTGTTTGATGATGACAGCGCCAATCACCAGGCGGGCATCTTTGGCAGGACGTCCCTGCTTTACGGAAAGGGTTTTATAATAACTGTCCGCTAACGCATCCCAAGGAATGCATTCACTCAACTTAACCCAACGATTTTTCTTGTCGAGCGCCGTTTCAAAAGGGGTAAAGAATCCGTCAAGTGTGAGCTGTTTTTCACTTCGGTATCGAATCATAGGTGCACGCCTTTTGACAATGAATCACTGTATTTCGTGCACTATTATACCCTACGCACTAATATTTTCCATAAATATCATGGGATTAGACTTTTTGAGGAGACTCTACCTAATTCTGGTTCATCATCACTGTGCCAGGCAACGCCATCGGCACCATTTCGATACTGGTTCACTAAAACGCTATTAAACCGTTCACCCAGCACCGTTTCAATCTTTTGTTTTATTTCCAACAATGCTGGAATCCAGGGCGTTGCATTCACACGTAAGCCTGAATATTCATATGACTTTCCCACATCAGCATACCAAGCAGATAATCGAGGCACATCATACCTTTTGCCATACAAAAATATTTTTTCCTGCTTCCATTCTACGATATTCAGTAAATGCTGAAAATATCGATCCGATTCATTCATGTCAAAAAACTGTGGATACAAATGTAAATCACCATCAGGAATCGTGATGTTATGGGACGTTTCAGCAGTTGAAAATAGATCAAGGTTCATATTCAGGCAGATACTTAAAATGGTGGCGGCGACACTATTTCTATTCGTTTACCGGTAGCAGGATGTGTAAAACACAAAAACTCTGCATGTAATAATAGCCGATCCGCTATTTTACCGTAAAGCGGATCCCCGACGATAGGCGCATTCAGTCCATATTTATGCGATGCATGTATTCGCAATTGATGTGTTCGTCCTGTTACCGGATAAAAATAGACCCTTGTGGTATCGACGCCTCTCTCAATAATTTCCCAGCGTGTAACCGCTACTTTACCGTGACTATAACAAACAAGCTGACGGGGCCTATCCTCAATATCAACCCTTAACGGTAAGTCGATAGTGCCTTCCATCACACCCGAGCTAATGCTTAGTCTTTTTGATAATATTGCAACATACCGCTTCTGAATTGTTCGATCAATAAATTGCCGCTGCAACGCTTTATGTGTTTTAGCATTTTTCGCCGCCAATAACAGACCAGACGTAGATAAATCAAGTCGATGCAATAACAAAGGCCCCGTGGCATCGGGATAACGAGCTTGAAGGCGTGTCAGCACCGAGTCTTTAACGTTTTTTCCCGGTACCGACAATAAACCAGCTGGCTTAACAACAACAAGCAAGTGGTTGTCTTCATACACTGTTTCAGGCGCAGTATTATCTTCAAAATTTTCACCTAAAGTATCCAGTAACTGTACGTCGACTCCCTTGAGTAAAAAAGGCAATATTGGACCACATTTGCGCCTACACGCAGGGTAAAAATACCCATGATGTCGCACTTCATCCGCGGGTGATTCTCCCCACCAGAATTCAGCCAACGCCAGCGGCACTAAATTATTTTTAATTGCGTATTGCAACAGTTTAGGCGCAACACACTCACCCACACCCTTAAAAGAAATTGTAGCTTGAAAAAAACTGGATATCTTCTTTTCTTCACCCAATATATTAAACAGGATAGATCCATCCACACCCGCACACTCTACATATGTTGCAATTGGCGGAACAAATACAGCTGTCTCGATTTCGTTAGATAGGTCGCCTGAAAACGCGGAGAGAAACCCAACTCGACCACACATATCCTTTATCACAAGCACACCAAACATGTTGCCGCATTTATTTTTGTCAAAGTACTGAGTTAAGTCGGAATTTGAATCGAGTATTTTCTGTAATTGATGGCTGGCCAGAACGGCTAGAGGGTGCACGTCATTACCAAATGGGCTTCCAAATTGTTCGGGTAATTCGCTCACAGCCGGTTCTTGTGCAAAGTATTGAATATTAATTTTAGAGTCTCTTCTACACATATCCGGTTAAAAAATGAAGCAACTACTCAGCGTATTCATCTTTTACCTCATATCTGCGTTGTTTTCGTACTCAATCGGTCACATATTTTTATATGCTCCCTCTCTCCGTGCGAAAACGCCTTCGAGGCCATGGAAGGCCGAAGGTAGAACAATGCAGGAGCAATTGTCGAGATCTGAGGCAAAATCTAAACACGCTGAGCAGTTACAAAATGAATTAAAAAGACCAGAAAGCTTTCTCTTTTTTCTTTTCTTCCAACAATCGAATCAACGAAGTATTGTTTGACGCTTTGGCAATATCGATGGCAGTCTTTCTCTGCTTATTTCGCTTTGATATATCCGCCCCGGCATTAATCAAGAATTCAGCCATGGATACCGAACCTTTTTTTACTGCGGTTATTAGCGCAGTATCCCCGATGGCATTTTTGAGATTCACGTCTGCTTTATGCTCAACTAATAGCTGTACTATTTCCTGATTCTCATTATTCACAGCAATGATCAATGAGTTGTTTCCAAATTTGGTTTTCGAATCCACTTTTACATTGTGATTCAGCAATATTTTCACTAATTTAACATTAGATGTATCAGCCGCATGAGTTAACAGGTTACTCCCGTCTGCATCTCGCTTGTTGGCATCCGCCCCTGAGTCCAGCAATAATTTGGCAATTACAGCTTTACTACTATTTACTGCATACCATAAAGCGTTGCGTTTTTTATTATCGACCGTCTCGAGTTTGGCACCACGTTTCAATAACAGCTTAACAACGCCTCCATTACCTTCAATGCAAGCATACATGAGCGCCGTCTTTCCTTCTTTATCCTGTAAGTTAACCCCCTTCTTTTTAAGAACTAAATACAGGGCTGTTTTCATTTTTCTATTGATGATAGAAAGTATCAGTGGCGTTTTTTCATCAACTCGTTGGGAATCTATTTTGGCACCGCTTTTAATTAATGACTTTACAACATCAATATGACCACCTTGGCTTGCCCAGTGAAGCGCAGTTGATCCATCCGCCTGCTTTTGATCAACATCGGCACCATGCCTCAACAATGCATTAACTATTGCAGTTTGCCCTTTCCATGCGGCTCGGCTTAACGCACTATGACCGGCTTCATCAACTCGATTAATATTCTTAGTTGTCTTGATCAAATCATTAACTGCTTTTTTATCCCCGCGCCATGATGCAATCATCAATGCAGACCAGTTAGCATACGGATTAATTTCAGCACTCTTACTTTTCGAATTCTCTTCCACAACAAACGGACTTATTTTTTTCTTGTTCTTTTGTTTGTACCCAGCATCCAAAAGCAACTTTAATGTAGCTTCATTATTTCTGTCTTTGGCAACATCATAGGCATTACGATTTGACCCGTCGACCATGTCAACATTTGCCCCTGCATTAAGCAGCGGAGATACCAACATACGTTGATCAAACTTTATCGCCAGTAATAATGCATTATTTCCCAGTTTATCTTGCATGTTTACCGTATTATGGACCTCTGCCTTTTTCAAAAATGATAATGCTGTATCGCGAAAACCATTCTTTATGGCTATCATCAAAACTGTTTCACCGTGATTGTTTACAGCTGAATAATCGAGCCTACTTTTAGGCAGTAGTTTTATCACCTTAACCTGATTTGATTCAACAGCTAACATGAGGCTGGTATATCCGTTTACATCTTTTCTATTTACATCTATATTTCGTTTTAAATAATCTTTAACGCTAACAATATTTCCTGTTCTAATGGCTTTCCTAAAAGCCACATAGTCTTTTTCTTGCAACGTTTTTTTAGCGTATCGTTCACGTAATTTTTTCAACTGTTTAGTTGCGGGCTTATACCCCGCGGCTTCAGCTAATACAAATAGCTTTTCCGCAGCGGCGAGGTCTCGTAGTGTTCCCTGACCTCTGAGAGTCATCATTGCAACGGAAAATATCGATTCTACATGATTCTGATTTGCCGCCTTTTGAAACCAGTAACATGCCCGCTTATAATCTTTCTTAAGCATGTATCCATTTCGATATAACACACCAAGATTATATTGTGCTTCAGCACTACCTTTATTTGCTAGTGGCAGTAGTAATTTACGCGCTTCTGGGAATTGTTTTAGCTTTATCAGTTTTTTTACATCGAGCAATATGCCTTTATCCGATTCTTCAGCAAATACCGGCGTACTATTCCAAGAAAATATGACAATAAAAAAAGTGAGACTTCTAATGAAATGATTCATGAGTATCTTCAATTGATCAACCTACTATTTAATCTACTCTGTGCCATATTTTTCTTCGACATGAAT
>JAOTSL010000209.1 GCA_029864945.1 Gammaproteobacteria bacterium | reverse complement strand
CGAAAAATCAGGTGTAAGCACCTATACTGGCGACGTCAAGCTGGAACAAGGCAGCATAAGAATCAATGCGGACAGCATTGTTGTTTATACGCACAACAAAAAACTACAACGCATTATTGCCTCAGGTACACCGGCACGCTTTTCTCAAAAACCTGACCATCAAACCGAAAATGTACATGCAAGCGCAGAACACGTAGAGTACTCTTCCGTCAATGGCTTGTTGATTTTGTTGAGCAATGCAAATATGCAGCAAGGCTCCAATTTGTTTTCCGGCAACAAAATTGAATACGACACCGTAAACGATATTTTGAGTGCAAAATCATCTCAAAAAAGTAATCAACGGGTAAAAGCAGTCATTCAACCTGAAACATTACGCAATACAAAAAAAAAATAGACAATCCATGACCTTAACTCCATCCACCTTAGTCGCCCGCCACCTAGCAAAAACCTTCAAAACTCGGCAAGTAGTAAAAGATGTGTCTGTCGAGATCAAAGCAGGGGAAGTTGTAGGCTTACTTGGACCAAATGGCGCAGGAAAAACAACCAGCTTTTATATGATTGTGGGTCTCATCAAAAGCGATGAAGGCACTATTTTTCTCGACGACCAAAACCTAACCGACCACCCTCTTCACAGCCGCGCAAATAAAGGTATTGGCTATTTGCCGCAGGAAGCCTCAATTTTTCGCAAACTTACCGTTACCGAAAATATTATGGCCATACTTGAAATACGTAAAGAGCTAAGCAAGCAACAACGTCTTGATAAACTCGAATCTCTGCTAAATGAGTTTCACATCATGCACATCAGGGACAATTTAGGTATGGCACTTTCAGGTGGGGAGCGGCGTCGGGTTGAAATTGCCCGCGCACTGGCAGCCGAGCCACGCTACATTTTACTTGATGAACCATTTGCCGGCGTTGACCCTCTTTCAGTCATCGATATTCAAAAAATCATCAAGCAACTATGCACCCGCGGAATCGGCGTGCTCATTACAGATCACAATGTACGGGAAACACTGGGAATCTGCGAAAGAGCCTACATCCTAAATGCAGGCGAAGTTATTGCGCAGGGCAAACCCGCAGATATTCTGAATAACCCGCTAGTAAAAGATGTTTACCTCGGCCAAAACTTCTCTTTATGATCGAAAAACGTACACTTCAAATACAAAACTGACTTTAATTGCGAAATAAATCACTTTTTCACCGGTAAAAGTTTCTGTAAATTAGGTTTATTTGGTAGAGTTCGGCTCGGGCATTAATAAGTTCCCAATACAATATTCCAACTGGAATACACCATCCCAAACAAATCCTCTGTATGAGAGTTAGTGAACTAGCCATCTGATTTTACGAAAAAATCATGTGTAATTTAAACCCGAATAAACGTACAATAGTACGTAATTCCAGTAATCAAAAGAGCGTAATCGAGTGAAGCAATCCTTACAGCTTCGTTTAGGGCAACACCTTACAATGACGCCACAGTTGCAACAGGCTATACGCTTGTTACAACTATCAACTGTTGAGCTTCAAACAGAAATCCAGGAAGCGTTGGAAAGTAACCCAATGCTCGAAGAGACTGCAGAAGATCATAAGTCACCTGACGAAAACCGTCAGGAAGCGGCTCAGGCCGAACGCAACAGTGAACAACCCGCTTCGGAATTTGAAGTTGCTGACTCATCAACTGAAATGCAATCAGATGATCTACCTGCAGATCTGCCTGTAGATAGCTCATGGGAAGACACCTATGACTATTCCGCGTCAACAGCTGGTACAAACTACACAAGTTCAGAAGACGGCCTCAGGGATTACGAAAGTAAAAACACCAGTGAAGATACACTATCCGACCATCTAACATGGCAAATGGAGCTCACACCATTTAGTGACATTGATCGCATTATCGCCTCTTCAATTATTGATTCAATAGGTGATGACGGATACCTTGCCTGCTCAACTGAAGACATCTGGAATCTGCTAAAAGAACCGCTCGAAATAGAGCTAGATGAAGTTGAGGCCGTTTTACACCGCATTCAAAATTTTGATCCGCCTGGTATCGGCGCAAGGAATCTGCAAGAAAGCCTGGTTCTACAACTGAAGCAAATTGATAATTCAGTTCCATGGCACAATGAAGCTATGCTTTTATTAAAGGAATACTTTAATCTCCTGGCCAACCGAGATTTCAACATGCTGATGCGTCGCATGAAATTAACGGAAGACAAACTGCGGGACGTCGTGCAACTGATTCACTCACTGAATCCACGCCCTGGCAACCTGATTGCTTCAGGATCACCCGAATACATTATTCCAGATGTTTACGTCAGAAAAGATAAAAACAGATGGACTGTTAGCCTTAATCCGGACACAACCCCCAAACTGAATATAAACTCAGTTTACGCGGGCCTGATACAACGCGCAGACAAAAGCCCTGACAACACCTACATGCAAGGACAACTTCAGGAGGCGCGCTGGCTCATCAAGAGTTTGCACAGCCGAAATGAGACGCTAATGAAAGTGTCAACCTGTATCGTAGAGCGACAAAAAGGTTTTCTTGAACATGGTGAAGAAGCCATGAAAGCATTGGTTCTGCATGATGTTGCCGAAGAGGTTGGTATGCACGAATCCACAATTTCAAGAATTACCAATAAAAAATACATGCATACCCCGCGTGGTATTTTTGAGCTAAAATACTTTTTTTCAAGCCACGTTAGCACAGCTAGCGGCGGCGAATGCTCTTCAACCGCGATTCGAGCTTTGATTAAAAAGCTGATTGCGGCAGAAGAAGCAAAAAAACCTCTGAGCGACAGTAAAATTGCAAAAATACTGTCAGATCAGGGGATTAATGTAGCCAGGAGAACCGTTGCAAAATATCGCGACGCAATGACAATCCCGCCCTCTAATGAGCGGAAGCGTTTAGCCTAACAAAATTCAGGAGTCCAATATGAAAATTGATCTGTCTGGCCACCACGTTGACATCACCGATTCACTACGCGCCTATGTTGACGAGAAAATCGGCCGCGTTGAAAAACACTTTGATCGTGTTACAGATGTACATGTTGTTTTAAGTGTTGAAAAACAAGCTCAAAAAGCAGAAGCAACTATCCACGTAAAGGGTAATAAAATCTTTGCTCACGCAGAGAATGCCGATATGTATGCTGCTATTGATTCACTAACTGACAAACTAGATCGCCAAATTATTAAGCACAAAGAAAAAATAACAAACCATCGCAGCAAACCTGTGCGCATCGATGACACAGAAAAAAGCGATACTGATTTGGATTTAGACGACGACCTAAACAACGATCTGGGCAAATATTAATTTTTAGCTTGCAACCTTGCGATGCCGGCTGACAACACCCTGCTTAGCCGGCATTGCGGGCAAGCAATGTAGATTATATAAAACTATGCAGTTTGCAAATTTAATTACACTCAATCGCATCGAATGCGGTGTTAGTGCTTCCAGTAAAAAACGCACCTTGGAGCGTATTAGTCATTTAATCAGCACCGGAGTCGAAGGTGTCGATCAAAATGAAATTTTCGATAGCTTAATAGCCAGAGAAAAACTGGGTAGCACCGGGCTTGGGAAAGGCATTGCAATACCTCATGGGCGATTGAAAAGTGCCAATCAAACAATTGCCGCCTTTATCCAGTTAGAGAAAGGCATTGATTTTGATGCTCCCGATGGCGAACCGGTTGACCTGCTATGCGCCTTATTAGTTCCGCCGAACTGCTCTGATGAACACTTAGAAGTGCTCGCGCTATTATCTGAAATGTTCAGCAAACCAGAAGTCCGAGATAAACTACGATCAACCCAAGACCCGAAAGCAATTCACACAATTTTAACCCAGTTTTCTTCTGCAGAAAATCGTGAGTCTGAGCAATAAAGAAATAACTAAAAACATTTCAGAGCTATTTAACCACAGTAGTTCATTTCAAGTATTATTGCAGGCAACACAAAGTCGCGATATCGATTCATCAAGTATTGACATCCTCACTTATTTAAATTCTATCCACCCTTATTACATTCACATTGTTGAAGAAAATGAATTAAGCTACCTCAACTTGCTATCAGGCACGGAACAAGATGCACTAATTAATCGCTTAGTTACCAATCATGCGAGCCATATTATTTTTACCGATAAAAATAATATACCCACATATTTTTTAAGTCAAAATATCATCAACATCGTTCTATTCACTGACAAAAAGCAGTCGGCCTACCAATATTTACTAAGAGCCACCGAAAATATTCCATTAGAAACCACCTCTATACATGGCTGCATGGTCATTGCCTATAATCAGGGCATACTCATTACTGGCGAAAGCGGCGCAGGAAAATCAACCCTACTTCTAGCATTGTTAGATAGGGGGCATTTATGGATAGCTGATGACGCACCCAATATTTATCGCAACCCTAATGGGCAGGTTATTGTTGAGCACACCGAACACCTGCCTGAATATATCCACATAAAAGATATTGGTCCAATTAATGTCGACAAAACAATTGGGAAGGCAAAAAGAATTCCTCGACATACACTTGCAGCAATTATTCATCTGAGTAACAATGCTGTCGTAAAAAAGTCGGCAGCATCGATTTTTAATGTTTACGAAACGATAAATATTCTTGGCAAAACAATACCTAAATGGTGTATTTCAAAAAATCAGGAAAACCGTGCGTTACTGGTAGAATCTATTGCCAAGCAACTCATATTAAATAGCTGGGGCGATAACGCATCAAACACGTTAATAGAAGCCCATGACACAGCAATTACCGCCCAACAAAATGAGACTTAAGTGAAATTATTCATCATTAGTGGACTATCAGGCTCCGGAAAAAGCACCGTCTTACACGTGCTTGAAGATATCGGTTTTTTTTGCATAGATAACTTACCAATCAGTCTGCTTTCTAATTTTGCTGCACAGATGGTGAGTACGCCAGAACGATTTTATGAATATGCTGCAGTTGGAATTGATGCCCGTAATCGCTCAGAAGACCTGAAACGCTTTTCTGCTATTCTATCCGGATTACGCACTACCAACCTTTCATGCGAAGTGGTTTTTCTCGACGCTGACGATGACATTCTCATTAAACGTTTTAGTGAAACCCGGCGCAAGCATCCCCTTACAAAAAACAATGTCTCATTAGCCGAAGCGATCCAGCAAGAGCGCGAGTTGTTGGATCCAATTTCTCACGAAGCGGATTTATACCTTGAAACCAGTCGCACTAATCTACATCAATTAAGAGACCTAATTAAAGAGCGGTTAACCAAATCAAGCGATAAAACCCTGTCACTTTTATTTATGTCTTTTGGATTCAAGCACGGCCTCCCTGCGGATGCAGATTTTATTTTTGATGTGCGCAGCCTGCCAAACCCCTATTGGGAAACACATTTACGAGAATACACAGGTAAAGATCAACCCGTTATCGAATTTCTTGAAAAACACAATGACGTAACAGAAATGCATGACGATATAAAAAACTTTGCCATTAAATGGATACCCCGTATAAAATCCGCCGATAGAACATATCTTACAATAGCTATCGGCTGTACCGGCGGACATCATCGCTCAGTTTATCTTATCGAAAAGCTCTCTCAATATTTTAAAGATCAATACGACTTAATCGTACGACACAGAGAACTTGAATGACCGTAAAAATTTTACTCATCACTCATGATGAAATCGGAAAGTCCTTATTAGTCGCTGCAATTAATATTTTAGGGTTTTGTCCGTTATCTGCAGAGTTGCTGCCCGCCCCTTTAGATTGCGACCCACAAACGCTAACCAATCAGGCCCGCAGTAAAATAGCAGAGCAATCTA
>JAOTSL010000028.1 GCA_029864945.1 Gammaproteobacteria bacterium | reverse complement strand
TCTGATCCCCGAAATAACAACCCAACCGGAAAACCTCAGCGGTATTGCAAATTTTTTACGAACCCTTGGCATACCACAGGCAACTCTTTTACCCTATAACCCGCTGTGGCAGGACAAAATAGAAAAACTCGGCACAGCCGCTCGCTACAGTCGATCAACACTCATGAGCGAAGATGAAAAAAAAAGCTGCGTAATTAATTTTTATCACAAAAGTTAAGGATGCCAAATGCATCAATTGATTTTTTGGCCAATTATTTCCACTAGCAACAATTCCATTTTTCTATCATTATCAAAATCACCGGTTGTACCCGTATCAATACTCAAATCAGTTCTAAGGTGCGACAAATACCCTACAGATTAGCTCGCTTCATTCATACGACTATTGTTCAATCCAAAAGACTTAAGCTGACGCCTCGACGACAAAATAATTATAAACATTCTTATATCTAAAAACCCAACCACACTCACCATTGTCAATATTGGATGAAATAAATAGTGCATTGGCGCAACGCCAATATTCAATATATTTCATATGGTTAAGCCAACCAGTGATCCACTCCGCAAAAATTCACTTATCCATTAAAGGTCTTAATAAATATTCCGATAGCCAATAACAATTCCAACTCTATAACCGCCTTATACGCACCAGTTTAGGTTTTTTGTGAGTTACGGTCGTAAAAACAAACTTTCACCTTCCTAAGGTTCAGGAGAGATTTACAAATGAGTAAATACAAATCAACAATATTCAAAGCTAGTGCATTTAGTGCGGCTGTGTTGTTATCTGCTTGCAGTAGTGACGGAAGTAATCCTCAAGTCGATCAAACAGTTTCACTTTCAGGTGTAGTACAAAAGACCAGCGGTGGCAGCTTGTCTGGTAAGCCTATTTCGAAAGCCGGCACAATAAATAGCGGCGGGATTTTCAGCGCTCCCATTAGCGGAACAGGCTTTGATGACCTGGTTTCCTCTCCACTTGGCGGAGCACTTGTTCTCGTTACAGATGCTCAGGGCAATACTCTTTCTGGTGTTGCTAACGCGGACGGTAGTTTCAGTATTGCTGGTTTGGATAAAGATGGCAGCTTCGCTGTTATTTTCATTGATACACGTACTTTGAAAATACTTGGCTCTTTAGTTCAGGCTGCTAATCCTGCCTTGCCGGGCCAATTTACTATGAGTGCCGATACCGTTTTGGGTGACATCCTTATCGACCCAGTGAACCAACGTGCAGTTGCGGAAGCAGATGTAAAACAAACTGTTGTTGTTAATGACGCAAGTGCAATGGATAAGGACGGTGACGGCATAATTTCACAAGATGATGTCTCTGAACTTCAAGCAAATACACTAGCAGCCGAAGCCGCTGGTACAAATACTGCCGGAGAAACACTCGCCAAAGTTTCTATCATGTCATTCATGGGTGACGCTAATACATGGGCTATTGCCAAAAAAACCATGATGGATGGTGGTGGAAACGACGGAAATCAATGGACTGACCAGGATGGTACAACACACGTTTATACTGATGGTGAACGTCGTGAGATGGGATTGCGTAGAAACATGTCAGTAGAAGGACCTAAGGGTAGTACAGTTAATGTGATTAAAGACGCAAGCATTACCTATTATGGCGAACAAACTGAGACAATTTTTGCTCCAGGTGTTGATGCTTCAACAGGCACTGCCACCACGACTACTCAAACTAATGGGTACTTCAACTATACCGCGGCTTCCACCGGCTCTCCTTGGGGCTCAGTGTGGAACTTGTTCGACCCAAACAGTAATGGAAACGACAGCATCGATGGCTGGGCTAATTATCGTTATTTAGATCCTGTTGAGGATTTCATCTATGAAGGTGAGATGGAAGACGGCAAGATCAAATGGCGCGGCATGCTGCCAAACAACGTAGTCTTAGGTGTACCAGAAACCATCTCTTACGACGAAAGCTGGACTGAAACCCATCCGGCACAAAGTGGTGGAACCAGTACTATTGCTGTTGTTATGGATATGGATATGACGGTGACTATTGACAAAGTGGACGGTGGTGTTATCACTGACCTATCCGGTAAAAAACTACCAATCATGCTAGTTAACTTTGAGCAAATTGGCGGCGTGCTTGTCACCGTCGATGGTGTAAAGAATGAAGAGCATTCACAGGACATGACAGGAAAAGGCGCATTTTATGTGCTGGCAAAATACGGTATTGATGCTGACGCCTATACCTGTACTGCTGAACCTGTGAACAATGATGCAACAACAGATACAACGAATTGTTCTAAACAGGCCTGGCAAGCAGCATTTGCTGATGCCCGTTTTGGTGTTGTTTCACCAGCCAATGACACGTTGGCCGCAGACATGCCAAAAGTGTGGAATGCAACTACTGGTTTCTGTAACCCAACTAACTTGGTTACTATTCTCGCTAATACGGCTTGCATGACAACACCTGGAAATTTGAGTACGGGAACAGGTACGACTACTGCCATGCCAGGTTATGATGTCTTAGATGGTACTGGTACACCTTCTTACACCGTTGAAGGTAGCAATGTAAAAACAGTCCGTGATAGTTGGTTATCAGCCATGGCAGAGTACATCGACAAAATCGACCGTCAAGATAATAATGGTAACCGCTCTTGGTTCTTTATCGATGGTGACGAGTTTGGCCCTAAGATGGACCCTCAATCATGGGATTCTGTAACGGGTCAGTCATTCCCTTTGACAGGTGGTGTAGCTGTAACTATCGAAACTGATAAGCGTCAAAATGGTACAACAGAAGGTGCCGCTTTGTTAGATAGCGATTCATCATTCCGTTATTTCTTATCAGACACAAACGTAACTACAGTCATGCGAGCTTCTATGAAGCAGTTCGATTCAAATGCCGCCTGTAGTGATGACCGCAATAATACATGGACGGGTTGTGATGTTGACCTAGGCGTAACATCTACTGATATAACTCTGGCTGATCCTGCTACCAATAATGCACAGCAGGCACTTCACTTCAGCATGACACCACCAGTAGTTAACACTACAAACTACAAAGAAGTGTGGTTACATTGGGAAGAAACCTCAGCTAATGTTTGGGAACCCTACTGCGCCTCACACGTCAGCGTTTGGTTTAGCATGGTGGAAACTGGAGCTACCGAAAATATTGTAGAATCTCATCCTGTGAACTTCTACATGGTTAAAGCGCCTACTCCTGCGGTAACTGCTGCGCAAATGCAAGATGCAACTAATCCTGTATTTCCAGATGCAGCAACACACTGTGCAGCTGCACAATAATTTCAGCAATTAACTGTTGAAGTGAAAACGGGGCCTTCGGGTCCCGTTTTTTTATCCTGTTTTTTATCTTATTTATTATTCTATATCTGCTGTAACTTAGACCTGCAAAACGAGCCAACAAAATTTTCATGGAAATTGCTAATAATCGTCGTCAAAATTTGTCCTGATATAACACTTAGCTATCCCTGCCGCCAATATGATTTTGACACAGCTAACTGGAATCAACACGTTGTGCTATTAACTATATGGAAGTATTTTTGTGTACCTAGATTTCGAATAAAAAAACCAGAAAATAAAAAAGCCCATTAACAAAAAGTTAACGGGCTTTTTTTGAAATAATGGCGTCCCCTAGGGGACTCGAACCCCTGTTACCGCCGTGAAAGGGCGGTGTCCTAGGCCACTAGACGAAGGGGACGCTGAAACCTTCGATTTTTTATTCTACACCGCGATATAAGCTTCGGTACGGCTCGGTAGAATCAACATATTGTGTACCTAAATAAGTGTCTTTTGGTGCACCCAAAATTCACGTTACTTTATTCTTTAATTAAAAAAGCCCGTAAACTCAAAGCGTTACGGGCTTTTTATAAATAATGGCGTCCCCTAGGGGACTCGAACCCCTGTTACCGCCGTGAAAGGGCGGTGTCCTAGGCCACTAGACGAAGGGGACGCGGAACCTTCGATTTTTCTTTCAAACTAAAATCCCAGTAAAAACTGGTGGAGCTAGGGAGGATCGAACTCCCGACCTCTACACTGCCAGTGTAGCGCTCTCCCAGCTGAGCTATAGCCCCGAAAGAAGAGCGCATTCTACGGATCAGGGGGTACTCAGTCAAGCCTATTTATAAAAATAAAGAGTGTTTTTTCGAATTATTTCACCTGAATGAATATTTTACAGGCAATTTGACAATTCAGCCTGCTTTAGAAGCTCCCTTTTACCGATTAATTCTCATAATCGGTTGATTTACAATCACTTAGGCGTATATCTTACTTTGGATTATTCACTTCCCATTTTTGCCATTAAGGTGCCTTCAGGGAAACACGGTGGACTTATGACAATTTTTCGGAGAGAAATGCCAGTGCCATATCAATCCGTTTTATCACCCGCTCTTTTCCAATCAATTCTGCGGTAATATCAATGGAAGGTGAAACACCGCCGCCAGTAATGGCAACTCGAAGTGGCTGTGCAACCTTACCCATATTAAGCGCTAGCTGCTCGGACACGTCGATAATTACTTTATGAATATCTTCAGCCATCCAATTTTCTAAAGCCTCGTAATTGGCTTTCAGCTGGGCCAATGGCTCTACGGCAGCCGCTTTAAAATTCTTTTTAGCTGCTTTTTCCTCGAACTCTTCAAAATCTTGATAAAAATAACGAATACTTTGAGCTAGCTCGACTAAAGTTTTGGCTCGTTCCTGATGAATTTTAATCACTTCGTGTAAATCAGGGCCTTCGGTAGGGTCAATATTTTCCTTGGCGAGATGAAAACTCAAATGCCTGGCGATATGCTCTGGGCTTGAGGATTTTATATACTCTTGATTAATCCACAGTAGTTTCTCGGGGTTAAATGTTGACGGTGCTTTGTTTACGTTTTCAATGTCAAATAATGAAATCATTTCATCTATTGAGAACAACTCACGATCCCCCATAGACCAGCCCAACCGTACAAGGTAATTAAGCAAGGCTTCTGGTAGGAAACCCTCATCCCGATACTGCATAACCCCAACAGCACCATGACGCTTGGAGAGACGCTTTCCATCTGAACCGAGTATCATTGGCACATGCGCATAACGTGGCGATTCAGCTCCCAGCGCTTTTAGTATATTCATCTGACGTGGTGAATTATTTAGATGATCATCACCGCGAATAACAAAAGTGACCCCCATATCCATATCATCAACGACAACTGTTAAATTATAGGTTGGCGTTCCATCCGAACGGGCAATAATCAGGTCATCAAGTTCTGAATTTTTAAATGAGACATCACCACGCACGTCGTCTTTAACAACAACTTCACCCTCTATCGGGTTTTTAAAACGGATAACAGGCTCCACACCTTCGCGTGGTTCACTTATTTCACGGCAACGCCCGTCATATCTCGGCTTTTGCTTATTGGCCCACTGCTCTTCGCGCATGGCCTCCAGTTCTTCTTTGGTGCAATAACAATGATATGCCTTACCTTCATTTAACAGTTTTTCAATTATTTCATCGTATCTGTCAAAATGATGGGTTTGGTAAAATGGGCCTTCATCATAATCCAAACCAAGCCACGTCATACTTTCCAGAATTGCATTAACTGATTCTTGAGTTGATCGCTCCCGATCGGTGTCCTCAATACGCAATATAAATTTGCCACCATGTTTGCGTGCATGCAACCAAGAAAAAAGTGCTGTTCTAGCGCCGCCAATGTGTAAATAGCCTGTTGGACTGGGTGCAAAACGGGTTCTGGTTGTCATTGTTGGTTCCTGTAGACTGGTGTATGCCGATAATTGGCAGGTAAGAAAGAGGATTAATTTTGGCGGATATTTTAAACGCTGCAATATAAAAGTACAGCTTATTCAGAGCCAAAAGCAATATAACTAAATGCCCTAAATAAAATAAGCCGCTAAAAGCGGCTTATCAAAATCCAACTATTCTACATGTCTTTTTTTGACTATGCAGTTGTCATTTCCATCAATTCTTTTGCTTCGAGCTTTTGTTTCTCGCTGCCTTCATTTAACACTTCATTTAACAAATCCGATGCGCCTTCATGGTCACCCATTTCAATGTAGGCTCGCGCTAAATCAAGTTTAGTGCCCACTTCATCCGATAATAGAAAAAATGATGTATCACCAAAAGACTCTTCTTTTTCAAGCGATACGGAATCAGCTACTGGCAGATCATCAAATACATCTGAGACTGTAATTTCTGATTCTTGCTTGTCATCTATGTCTACGCCTGCAATTTTCTCATCAGCAATTGCCTCTACTATTGTTTCTTCCGTAAACGCTGTCATTGCTTTTTCAATATCAGCATCCGAGACTTCAGTCTTCAAAGCTTTATCTGTTATTGAAAGGTCTTCTTCAACACTGGATAATTTAACCGGTGCATCATCAACAAGCTGGTCACTAGCCTCATCATCGGCTTCTAAAGTTTCTTTTTGATTTTGTTCTTTAACCTGCTCTACATCCCGCCCTTTAGCTTCAACACTTAAAGACTCGGTCTCTTTTTCTAATAGAACATCCGCTGAATCATCCAGTATGGACTCACGAGTGAAAGTTGATTCAATCTCATCAAGTATCGCTGGATCAAAAACATCACCGGGTTCAGAACCAACAACACCAATACTCGTATCCAGAACATCTGTATCTTCGTTCAACGCCGTAAACTCTGTCACCTGATCCGGAGCCCACTTTAGATCAACATCACTATCTTCAGCAGAATCACGCTTATCTGAGCCAAATGATACTAAATTATCCGACTCATTTTCTATTCTTGTTACAGTCGTAAAATCATCAATTGTATTCGCCTCAGTTTCCTCATAAGCAATAACATTACTTGCAAACAACGGATTATCAGACTGAATAATATTCGCTAAATTAATTGCCTGCGACCACAACGGATGAGACTCATCCCCATTAATCGCGGCGTAAAACTCATCGACCTGGCTGTTAAATGCATCTTTATTATCAGACGCTGCGTAAACCTCAAGTAGCTTTAGTTTTAATTCTTGTCGATCAGGTGATGATAAGATCGCTTCTTTTATTAGTTTTTCTGCTTTATCAAATTTTTCGTAAGTTAAATACACATCCACTTCTGACATTGGATCGAGTAAATCTTCATTTGACTCCGCAAACACAGTGTTATCAAAACTAATATCCGTCATAGGCGAAAGGCCATCAGCGATTGCGTCATCAGGATTAGGGGCTGTATTAAACGTAATAAATTCTTTCTCTGCTTTAGCGTTATCTTCGGGAGTTATTTCATCCGTAGGTTTTTCGTTTATCGTCGTCTGATCTTCCTTAACAAATTGCTTACGACTTGACTGACGTTTTATTAACACCCCACCCAATGCGACCAAAAGTACGGCAAAAATAATAGTGCCTAATGTCAAAGGGTCTTGCCAAAGTTTAGTTGTTTGCTCAGCTTTATCTTTTGAAATAACTTTAGTCACAGTCACATTATTTTCAACGTCATCTGAGATTTCAATTTTTAGCGGATTTAAAATTGACTCACCATCTAGAGGCACCGACACACCAGAACGCAGTTTTGCAAGCTCAGTATCTTTTAACTGTACGAGACTTTGCATAGCTATCATTTGCTCTTCTAAGGAGTTGAGACGCGTAACAAGATCTTCGTTTTCCCGCTTACTGGCTTCCAGTTCCTCACTAGCCATAATCAGCTCGATATTAAGGTCATTCAGCTTTTCTTCTGCGGCCTCTAATACGGCGTTGCTAGCTTCACTATCGGTTTCTGTTTTTTTATCAACAGCTGTAACCAGTTTCAGTAACGGTTCATTTGAAACATTAGTTACCGCGGGCATCCCCCCTACTGCGGTATCACCTACCGGTGTAAGGTTTGCTGATTCCGCTGCGACTGCATTTCTCGCCTGACGCTCTTTGCGGAAAGACAACCACTCCTTATGCTGTTTACCTATTTCTAATATGGCTTGATCTGCCGATATACTGCTCAACGTCGAAGTATCTTCTATCCGTAAAACGGCACCCGCCTTAAGAAATGAAACGTTATCACGATAAAACGCAGCAGGGTTTTCTCGTTGTAATGCCAGCATCATCTGCTCGACGCTGATATCTTCTGGTCGCATGCTTTCAGCAATTCTCCAGAGAATTTCATTTGTTTTTACTTTTTCATAAACCAGCGAATTGGATGATTTTGAATTGCCTGCAATTGATGATGGCGTTTGTGTATCACCAGCACCTTCACTTGTTAATATTTTTGAAATTTCGTCGTCAATGGCATCACTACTTTTATCGACTGCTGACTGAGGCGCTTCTTCAAGTGTTACTTGAGATTTTTCCTCAACAATTGCCTCAAAAGGAGCATCAACTTCGGTGACACCAGAGGGAGTAGTCAAAACAGGCGGCGCACTCAAGACAGGAGGTAGATCTGCCTCCGGCGTGTTTACTGCCGATGCACCTTCCCCATCAAGAAAAACAGGAGGATCCAGCAATACGGTAAATTCTCTGAGCAAACGTCCCGTAGCCCAATTAATTTCCACCAAGAAATTGAGGAACGGCTCATTAACCGTAAGCAGTGTACTAACGTGAATAAGGTGTTTGCCATCGTCGGTTGTTATCAAATTAAACTTCAACAACTCAAGTTGAATTGTTCGATCAATTCCCATGCGCGCATAAACAGCGGGAGATGCGAGTTTAATTGAAATTTCGGTAAGTTCTTGCTCAGTGGGACTAAGCAGCTCTATGGTGGCGTCAAGCTTTTGATTCAGAGTGGAGTTGAGTTTTATTCCCCCTAACCCCAATGCAAAGCCTGAAGAAGGGAAAATAAAGCATATAACTGCAATTCCCAGCAGATTTCGCAGTACTTTACGTGTTTTTATTAAACTATTTAACTGCCGGATCATTATTTCAACAACTCACTCAAGTATTTGATTACTAGTTATTATTGTCTGACTGCCTTAAACCTAGATTCCGCAGCTAGATCGCGATTTCTAGGTTAAACATTCTTTAGCAATATGAATTAGCTATAATCCTGATTTTATTGTGAATTATACCAATACTAAAATCTAATATGACCACATAGAGCCAAGTTTCACAACTCTATATACTCACACTAACATAATGGACAAACTTCACACTACTGACCTAACACTCATTATCGGAAAAACAGGTGAAATACTCATCTATTCACCTGTTTTTCACCTATTTCTCTATATATTGATCAGGACAAGTAATCTTTGATCAATAGTTCTGCTATTTGAACACTATTAAGCGCAGCCCCTTTACGGACATTGTCTGCCACAACCCACATATCCAAACCTTTTGGATGCGAAATATCTTCTCGAATTCTGCCTACCCATACATCATCCTTGCCAGCGGATTCACTAACGGCCGTAGGGTAACCGCCGTCAGTGCGGTCATCCATTACTGTCACCCCTGGAAATGACTCAAGTAAATCTCTGGCCATAAGAGTTGTAATTTTTTCTTTGGTTTCAATATGAATAGCTTCAGAGTGACCATAAAACACAGGGACCCTGACTGCCGTTGGGTTGACCTGAATTTCCTTGTCTTCAAAAATCTTTTGCGTTTCCCAAACCATTTTCATTTCCTCACGGGTATAACCGTTATCCATAAAAACATCGATTTGTGGTAACACATTAAATGCGATCTGCTTGGGGTAAACATCAACATTCAATTCTTGAAGATTCAGTAATGCCGTTGTTTGACCTGCCAGCTCAGCAATAGCCTCTTTACCCGTTCCCGAAACCGCCTGATAAGTGGCCACGTTGATACGTGTAATACCGACCGCATCATAAATTGGTTTCAGTGCAACCAGCATTTGTATGGTGGAGCAGTTTGGATTTGCAATAATGTTACGATTTTTATACTTTGCAATAGCGTGCGGATTAACTTCCGGGACAACTAACGGAATATCATCATCAAGACGAAACTCCGATGTATTATCAATAACAACACAACCTGCTTCGGCCGCTTTTGGGGCATATTCTTTAGAAATACCACCACCGGCGGAAAAGAGACCAATATCAACCTGACTAAAATCAAACTTAGCCAGATCAGTTACGGTTATATTTTTGCCATTAAACTGGATTCTCGTACCCGCTGATCTTTCACTAGCCAACAAATATAAATTGTCCACCGGAAAGTCGCGCTCTTCCAATATGGAAAGCATTGTTTCGCCAACAGCGCCGGTGGCGCCAACGATGGCAACATTGTATTTTTTTGTCATTACCTACTTCCTGAATTAATCCTGATCATTGCTAAAGTTACCACCGCGAACACAGTTCCTATCACTTCCACTGCTCTCGCCACCGGCTTTATTCCACATATTTCTTATGATGGCAGATACAATCGCATCACCCATTTCTGCTGTTCCAACTTTACGCATACCATCGGTATATATATCTGCTGTTCTATAGTTGGCATCCAGCACGCTGTTTACACCCTGCTCAATACTATCCGCCATTTCAAATTCATCGAAGGTATAACGAAGCATCATAGCAACAGATAATATCGTGGCAATGGGGTTCGCTATATCTTTACCCGCAATATCCGGGGCCGAACCATGAATTGGCTCATACATTCCCTTACCATTTGCATCTAATGACGCAGAAGGTAGCATCCCGATTGAGCCCGTCAACATAGCGGCACAGTCAGATAAAATATCACCAAACATATTAGTGGTTACCATAACATCAAATTGTTTTGGTGCACGAACCAGCTGCATTGCTGCGTTATCCACGTACATATGGCTCAATTCAACATCGGGGTAATCTTTGCTGATATTAATCATCACCTCACGCCATAACTCGGTACATTCAAGGACGTTGGCTTTATCGATAGAACACAAACGTTTACCACGCTTCTGTGCAATTTCAAATGCAGATCGGCCAATACGCTCGATTTCTGATTCTTTATATATAAGCGTGTTGTAACCCTGTCTTTCGCCGTTTTCTAAAGTACGAATACCACGTGGCTGACCAAAATAGATGCCGCCGGTTAATTCGCGCACGATCATAATATCCAGACCGGATACAATCTCGGCTTTTAAACTAGAAGCGGAGGCCAACTGAGGGTAAAGAATTGCGGGACGAAGGTTAGAAAAAAGCGCTAACTCAGAACGCAAACCTAAAAGCCCCTTTTCAGGTCGGATGGAAATATCCAGCGACTCCCATTTATAACCACCCACTGCACCTAACAATATTGCATCAGATGCTTTAGCGAGCGCCAAAGTCTCTTGTGGCAAAGGACCACCAGTGGCATCGATTGCCGCACCGCCAACCAGGCCTTCTTCCATTTCTACATCTAGCTCATATTCGCGACGTAGGCATTCAATCACTTTTACCGCTTCTGCAACGATTTCCGGGCCAATACCGTCACCGGGCAGTACTGCTATTTTCTTAGTCATGTTAAATCCTGTCACTTCAAGCCTGTCACTTCAAACTTATAAAAACCCATTTTGGCGGGTAGTTTACCAAAAAGAGTTTTAAATTACCTGCTTTAAACGTTGGCGAATTATGCAAACAACCAGGGTGCTTGTTTTGCCCGATCAGTTTCATAAGCTTTAATTTCTTCAACATGCTGAAGCGTTAAACCAATATCATCCAGCCCATTTATCAGGCAATGCTTTCGAAACGCATCAACCTCAAAACTCATTTTTTTACCGTCAGGTGTCGCTATTGTCTGTTTTTCAAGATTTACGGCTAATTGATAACCTTCTGATGCCTGCGCTGCTTTAAAGAAGTCATCAACGATTGCCTCATCTAGCACAATCGGCAGCAGACCATTCTTGAAACAATTATTGAAAAAAATATCAGCAAAGCTGGGGGCGATAATGACCTTAAAACCATAATCTTCCAACGCCCATGGCGCATGCTCTCGACTAGAGCCGCAGCCAAAGTTATCACGCGCCAGTAATACACTAGCACCCTGATAACGCGCCTGATTAAGAACAAAGTCTTTATTCAATGGACGCCCGCTATTGTCCGCATCAGGTTCACCAACATCAAGATAGCGCCACTCATCAAACAAATTAGGACCAAAGCCAGAACGCTTGATTGATTTCAAAAACTGCTTGGGAATAATTGCGTCTGTATCAACATTCGCCCGATCCAGAGGTGCAACTAACCCATCAAATGTCGTGAATTTTTTCATTTTATTACCCTCCCTTAAAGCGCTTTCAACGCGTTGATATTAATAAAGTGTCCAGCAATTGCCGCTGCCGCTGCCATAGCAGGGCTTACCAAATGTGTGCGACCACCATTGCCCTGCCGTCCTTCAAAATTTCGATTAGATGTTGACGCACAACGTTCACCGCTTTCCAATCGATCAGCATTCATCGCCAAACACATAGAGCAACCAGGCTCCCGCCATTCAAATCCGGCCTCGATGAAAATTTTATCCAGCCCTTCTTTTTCCGCTTGCGCTTTAACTAACCCTGAACCCGGGACAATCAGTGCTAACATTACATTGGAAGCAACTTTTCTACCTTTGGCAATTTCGGCTGCTGCTCTCAAGTCTTCAATACGCGAATTAGTACAAGAACCAATAAATGCTTTATCTATTTTAATATCTGTAATAGGGGTGTTTGCTTCCAGCCCCATATACACCAACGCTTTTTTCATCCCTTCCTGCTTAATCGGGTCTGTTTCCTTTGCTGGATCCGGTACACTCTGATCGACAGAAACAACCATTTCAGGTGAAGTACCCCAGGTAACTTGCGGCTCAATAGTTGAGCCATCAAGCGTTACTACACAATCAAACACCGCACCATCATCGCTGTGCAATTCTTTCCAGGCTTCTGCCGCTTTATTCCACAATTCGCCTTTGGGTGAAAATGGCCGCCCTTTAAAATATTCAATCGTTTTATCATCCACCGCAATCATGCCAGATCGAGCGCCAGCTTCAATGGCCATATTACAAACTGTCATACGCCCTTCAACACTTAGTGAACGAATAACATCACCGGTAAATTCGATGGCATACCCCGTTCCGCCGGCGGTGCCAATTTTTCCAATAATGGCAAGCACAACATCCTTTGCTGTTGCTCCTTGCGTAAGATTACCAGTGACTTCCACTCTCATGTTTTTAGATTTCTTTTGAATCAAACATTGTGTCGCCATCACATGCTCTACTTCGGACGTACCAATACCATGCGCCAAGGCACCAAAGGCACCGTGTGTTGAAGTATGGGAATCTCCGCAAACAACAGTCATACCAGGCAAAGTGGCACCCTGCTCCGGCCCCATGACATGCACAACACCCTGACGAATATCGCCCATGGCAAACTCCTGAATACCAAATTCACGGCAGTTATCACCCAGCGTCTCCACCTGTAATTTAGCCACTGGATCGGTGATGCCTTTATCGAGTCCGGTTGTTGGCACATTATGGTCAGCGGTTGCCACATTTGCGCCAGCTCGCCAAGGCTTACGATCAGCCAAACGTAGGCCTTCAAACGCCTGTGGTGATGTTACTTCGTGAACCAGCTGCCTATCTATATAAAGCAATACGGTGCCATTATCGTCTTCTCTCACGACGTGAGCATCCCATAATTTGTCGTAAAGTGTTCTTGCGGCCATTTTTACCTTCCTCAATATTTTCTGTGTTTATTCATAATGGCTAGAGTTTATATGTTCGTGTAATATTACTCAAATTCATATTGTTCATACTTTCCATTCCAATAGGTTATACTTGAGCATGAAAAACAGAAAGGAGACGTTATGGATATCGCCAGCATTAGAGCCTTTTTGGCCGTTGCGGATCATGCATCATTTAGCCAGGCGGCAGAGTCGCTAAAAATCACACAACCAGCGGTAAGCAAACGCATTGCCGCACTGGAGCTAGACCTATCAGAAAAGTTATTTGACCGCATTGGCCGAAAAGTTATTTTGACCGAGGCCGGAAATACAATATTACCCAAATGCCGGTCAATTCTTGAAATGGTAGAGGATACCGAATTATCTCTAAGTAACTTATCCGGACAGGTAAACGGCTGCTTACGCCTTGGCACCAGCCACCACATTGGGTTGCATCACCTGCCACCAGTTATTAGTGCTTTCACACAAAAATACCCAGACGTTGAACTTGATCTACATTTTATGGATTCGGAAACTGTGTGCGAAAAAATTTCTCGCGGGGATTTAGAGCTGGGAATTGTTACCTTACCTTTAGTGCCACCGGAGAATATCAGCTGCAAAATATTGTGGGTAGATAAATTGAATTTTGTTGTTAGTAAACAGCACAAGCTTGCTGAACTTGAAAACATTTCAATTAATGACTTAATGAAATTCAACGCGATATTGCCAAATAAAGACACTTACACACGGGGAATAATTGAAAACGCATTTAAGCAACAAAATCTGATTATAAAGACCAGTCTTTCAACCAATTATCTTGAAACAATAAAAATGATGGTCACTGTTGGGTTAGGCTGGAGCATATTACCTGAAACGATGCATCAGGAAGACTTGAGAATAATTAACATGCCTGGCATACAACTAAAAAGAGAACTGGGTTATGTGCAACACCGACAGCGTACGCTATCTAATGCTGCAATTGCGATGACGAGTATATTAACAAGTTTGACATAGCTACTACAGCTATAGCCATAAGTAGCTATATCAAACTAGATAATTAATAATCATCGTTACTCGGTGGCAAACCTGTATCCTGATAATCTTCAAAATCATCAAGAAAATCTTCCATAATAGTATCCCAGTCATCTGAGATATGAACCGAATTAGGCTCGCGGTATACCTTATCATCCATTGATATCGCTTCTTCACGACCTCCTTCAGAAGCCTCTTTGTAATAGAGTTGACCCATGACAGTCTCTCCCCTTGTATTAACAGCCTATCTATAAAAACCGATCGATATATCTCAATCTTTCGACTACTCTGTAAATATTAGTTGGTGCAATCAACCGTGATCCAACCAACCTTTACAGGATCCTTTTCGACGATTATTTCTTGATAAGTAAAACCGTCATTCCTTGTTTCGTCCGAAACAAATCAAAATTTAGTAGTTTCAACACAAAAACTGAGAAATACGTCACATTGAAACTTGAAAACCAAAAAAACAATTAAATGAAATTTTAACTTAAATAATTTTCAGACCAATACTCATTAAAACTCAAAAGTTTAAAATGCAGTGCATGTGCCAGTACAGGTGTCTTTTAATCAGATTTTTTGAAAGGATAATCGATAGGTGATTTTTCGGAAGAGGAGTTAAATATAAGAACGATTCCAAAAAATATGGCTTGTAAATTACTACAGGGATATTACTTTGGTTAAGTTAATTAATTGCTACTCATTAACCTCAATCTGGAAAAAATTGTAAGACTTTTTGAATTTATTTCGCCCACAAAAAGATAGCATTTCAAATAACATTTTATTCCCCTGCTGCTTCTCATCGGGTAAAAACATCGACTTATTAGGATACTCGTAATGTGGCTTAATTCGCCGTTTACCTTGCACAGCGAGAACCTCAGCGACTTGTGCATCATGATAAACACGCACTTGAATCATAGGCTGTAACATACACGCCATACTACCTTCATAAAATGTATTCAGCTCTAGCAAAACCGTATATTTTGTTCTCTCGATCACGTCAACCGTCACTGTTAATATATGGCTATCACTAGATAAAGTGACATGTTCAACATAGTCAATATCCGGCAACATTATCACTAACTTGCGATAGTTATCCTCGTAGAGTTTCTGACAGTTTTCTTTATGTGTTGTCATATTACAATAGCTCAGTTTTATCTCTGTTATTTTATTTTCTTCATTATAATCATCGAGTATTTACCACAAATACTTTAGCATTATAACTCCATAATATTAAACATATTGCGCTCTGTAAATAACGCAATATACTGGCCATTAAGTCATTAATTTTTAAAAAATTCGTGGGGGAATTAACTGTTTTATTAGCGAAGTTTGTGCTACCGAAAAACTTGAATACTTACCTGAGAATTACCATTACAGCAAGGAAATTTTTTGAGCAATAGTTGTTAGTTTGTATGAGTTTCGTGCCAATTAATCATAATCAATCAGTGATTTTAATTTATCATAACTAATCAAGCGAGGGAAAATAATTTCAGAATAGGTTTTTAGTACATTTGAGGCGAACAGCCATTTTATTCAGCGAATAGAAAATGGGAAATATGCTCAAAATAAATTTTCCTCTGTAGGTTTTTTATTTGACCACGGCAAACAGGAAGCTTAATCCCCCACCCAATCTTTCATACGAGCACGAAGCCTTATCATTGCCTGACTAATTAATTGACTTATCCGTGACTCACTCACACCCAGCACAGATCCTATCTCTCTTAAATTTAATTCAGAATCATAGTATAAGGTTACCACCATTTTTTCACGCTCGGGCAAACCAGCTATCGCTTCAGCCAGATTACCTTTAAATCGATCATGCGACATTTCTTCAAATGGGCCATTTTTACGCGTAGTAAGCCCAAGCTCAATGGCATCTTCGTCTACACCCAATTCTTCAAAACCGTAAATTCTTGCATTACTAGAGTCCTGAAGAATCTTATAATATTCATCAAGTGTAATATCCATCTCATCAGCCACCTCATCGTCACGCGCGTCTCGACCGGTTCTGGATTCAATGTCTCTCACTACTTTACACAGCTCACGATTTTTTCGATGCACCGATTTTGGCGCCCAGTCATTTCGTCGAAGCTCATCCAGCATTGATCCTCGTATACGAATTCCAGAATATGTTTCAAAACTTGCACCAAGATCAGGTCGATAGTTACGAGATGCTTCAAGCAGTCCGACCATGCCCGCTTGTATAAGATCATCAACAATAACCGACGATGGCAAACGCGCCATCAGGTGATATGCAATTCGCTTAACCAGCGGCGCATACTTTACCACCATCTGATCTTCAGTTAGCGCTTTGCTTTGTTCGTTTTGATAAGGATTAGTTGCCATCAATACTGCCATTAAATACCATAGTCATAGTGAGTTTCGACATACCAAAACAAATACTTTAATCAATTTAATGAAAGTATCTCACTGTTACACCACTTCAATGACTTAAATAATTTATTGTACTGATGCTAATAAGAAAGCTAATAAGATAGCTAAAAAAAATGCAAAAAAAGCCCCGGAAGTCACCAGGGCAATTTTATAAAAGAAAGGATACTAGGCTAGAGCCCTAGCCTCAGTTCAGGAAAATGAAGTTGCCGAACGCCCCAATGAAGGGTCATTTAATGAAAAATCATCCAGAAAATCATCTGAAATAGAATATTCATCATCTGACATTACTGAGCCCACATTATTCTCTAATGCT
>JAOTSL010000208.1 GCA_029864945.1 Gammaproteobacteria bacterium | reverse complement strand
CTGAATTTTTTCAATTTGCGCAACGAGTTTATCGAGGCTTTCTGGAGATAAGGACTGAATGGTTTCACCCTCTGCAGATATCCGGGTTTTAATCTCAAGACATAAATCACGCTGCACCGGATTATTTGCAGCTGATGGTTGCAAATCGTAAAGCGCCCGACGGGCCTGGCGACCAATCAGCAATACATCTTTGAGCCCTTCATTGGTCACATAAACGGTTTTAACACCCTTGCCTTCCAGCACGGCATTGGTAGCAACCGTTGAGCCGTGAATAACTTTCAGCTTACTCAGATCCAGCTCTAAATCTTTTATCCCCTGAAGTATGGCATTTTCCGGAGCAGCCGGAGTCGAAAGCACTTTATGAATGCTGATTTCACCATTTTTATACAAAACAAAATCAGTAAATGTTCCACCTGTATCAACTCCCAACAACTCCATCCACAATCTCCAACTGATTTACACCTTTAACCTGCATGAGTGTCAGTTGCTTTACGAGGTGCTGAACCAATATTTTATGTTCAACATCTGTATCAACAAGCATTAACACCAGGCTAATTGTAACAGGAATTGTCATTTTATCAGCGGACACGGGATTTTGACTAACACAGCTCATCAATCGTTTGCTAATTTCCTCAGCCATGAGGAGTGAGGTGTGTGACAGTACAAAAATAAAACCCTCGCCCGCTACCAGCCCCACGCCGTCTCCTGGTCGAAGTGTTGCTAGCAATCTTTCGGTAAGGCCCCGCCTTACCTGATCAACCGTGACCTTGCCGTAAACTCGTTCTATTTTGTCAACCTCATCTATTTTCGCAATGGCCAGGCACCCAGGTGTTTCTGAGCCAGACTGCTGCAATCCAGTCAACAACAGCTCATTTACCTGTTCATTATTAAGTAGTTTACGCACGCTTCCACGTGACATTTCGTTTGGATCTTGTATTTCTGTCCGCGTAATACCGCTGTACTTTTGATAAACTTCCGTCGCGATAACAAGGTCCAGCGTCGTAATTTTTAAAATGAAAGCACGCAATAAAGATTCATTTTTCGCCGCTTTTGGTACTGCATCCATCAACAACTGCTGCAATATCCGGTATCCAATCTGAAAAACAACCAGACTCACTCCTGCATTCACATGTGCGATTCCTATACGCAAACGCTGCTCAAAATATGCTGGTTGATAAAATTCAGCACCCATCGAGGATAAATAGCTTGCTAAAAAATGCGCTAATTTATCGTCCCGAAAACCCCGTGAAAATATTCTATTAGCTTCGTCATCAAGACGTAATATTCGAAAAAACTGAGCAACCAAGTCGTCAAGATGAGGGTGAATAACATGACGCAACACCTGTTCCGCGAGTGCTTTTTCATCCTGACCAAGCCCAATGGCAGACAAGCGTCCATTACGTTTATGCTCATCAAAGCCATATTTTTCACAAAATATCAGTTTCATACCCTATTCCGTTAAATTTTCGAAAACTCGTTTGTGACTGCGCGAGTAGTTACAATTTCTTCCTTATTTCAATGTTTTATGCATAAGACGTGCACAGAAATAGTTTGTGTAGAACCGACACAAATATTGCAATTAGCCAGAAACGCCATACACTTAGCAAACACGTTAAACAAGATAAGAGAACTATGCTCGAAGACCTTACCGAGATTACCGCATTACATTCCCTGCGCTCACAGCACGAAACATTAGTTAGTGTTAAGGAGGTATCTAGGTACTATGGTAAAAATAAAGCCGTCGATAACATTAGCTTTGATGTAAAAAGAGGCGAAGTGCTAGGGCTACTTGGACCCAACGGTGCGGGAAAGTCGACAGCCATGCAAATGATTACCGGTAACCTAGCACCGAGCAATGGTCAGATCACCATCAATAATTTTGATATTCTTGACAAACCAAAAAACGCCAAGGCTAATCTCGGCTATTTGCCAGAACAACCTCCCGTGTATAAAGAATTGACTGTCGATGAATACTTGACTCATTGTTCTAAAATAAACCGAATAGCGCATAGCCATCAGAGAGATGCCATAACATTGGCAAAAGAGCGCTGCGGCCTAAACAGTATGAGCAAACGTCTAATAGGTAACCTTTCAAAAGGTTATCAACAACGCGTCGGCATCGCGCAAGCTATTATTCATTCCCCTGCGGTTATTGTACTTGATGAGCCAACGGTAGGGCTCGACCCGAGACAAATACGGGAAATTCGTTCACTTATTCGCGAACTTGGAAACGACCACAGTATAATTTTATCAACCCATATTTTACCCGAGGTAACAGCCACCTGTGATCGGGTATTAATTATTAATCGCGGAAAAATTATGGTGACAGAAACCATAATTGGTCTTCAGCAACGCATTCAATCATCAAGCTTGATTGTTGCATTCCAGCACCCCCCGTCAAACGATGAGTTATCTCAGTTCGACGGTGTTCTAAGTGTGGATAAAATAGAGCTTGGCCGTTATAGACTACATCACGTCCCCGAAATTGATCCTTCAGAAAACATTGTGAATCAATCGGTTAATAACAACTGGCGGCTAACCGAGATAACCCCTGAGAAATTGTCTCTGGAAGAAATTTTCATGGATATTACCTGCACCGAAAATGAAGACATAGATATGACAACTAAAGCTGAGGAGACAGTATGATTTTCACACTTGCCTCGCGCGAATTACGCAGCTTGTTCTTGTCTCCACTTGCATGGTCAATACTTGCCATTGTTCAGTTTTTAATAGGATATATTTTTCTTGGTCAGGTAGATTTATATTTGCAGGTTCAGGCTCAGTTGAGCGCCATGCAAAATCCCCCTGGACTTACCGAATTAATCATTGCTCCGGTTTTTTCAAATGCCGCCATTATCTTGTTATTAATTATCCCTCTTTTAACCATGCGCCTAATTGCTGAGGAAAAACGTAATCAAACGCTAGCCCTGTTATTAAGTGCACCTATCTCGATGACTGAAATTATATTAGGAAAATATGTTGGCGTAATGGGCTTTGTATTTATCAATCTATTTTTTGTTTTACTAATGCCTATATCGCTTTTAAGTGGTGGCAACTTGGACATTGGAATGATTGCTTCAGGCCTAATCGCACTAACCCTTTTGCTTGCAAGCTTTACCGCCGCCGGGGTATACATGTCTACCATTACATCTCAACCTACTATTGCAGCAGTGAGCACTTTTGGTTTGTTGCTTTTACTTTGGGTCATTGACTGGGCTGTTAACATTAACAGCAACCAAGCAACAGGCGTAACTCCGTATCTTTCGATACTAAAGCACTATCAACCGTTAATAAATGGCGTATTCAAATCCAGTGATGTTACCTATTACCTTTTATTTATTACCACTTTTCTGGTGCTCAGTATTCGACGACTGCATGCCGATCGATTACAGCATTAGGATAGAAGAATGAACATAAGCCCTAAAGTAAAAAAACAACTTCGCTGGCAGAACACACTTTTCGTTATATTTTTCCTTTGCACCATTGGTGCGCTTGCGTGGCTTAGCACTCAATATGAATATGCTGCAGACTGGACAAGTAACGATAGAAATACACCAAGCGAAGCAACCATTGAGCTACTAAATAAAATTGAAGAGCCTATTTCAATAACTGCGTTTGTATCTATCTCAAACATAAATATAAAAAATGAAATTGAACAGCTTATAACGCCTTATCAGCGATACAAGTCTGATATAACATTAACGTTTGTCGACCCAACCAAAAAACCGGATCTTATTCGTGAAAAAAAAATCCGATTTGAAGGTGAATTAATTATATCAATTGAAGATCGCGAAGAAAGACTACAAGTTACAACCGAACAACAATTAACTAATGCAATCCAACGCCTAGCCCGAACAGAAGAGCGCTGGATTTTATTCCTTGAGGGCCATGATGAACGTAGCCCGTACGGCGACAGCACTTTTGATATGTCTGGCTGGACGCAAATAATGAAGTCTAAAGGGTTTAACGTTAAAGGTTATAACCTGGCTAGCAACAGTTCAATTCCTGACAATACATCACTGCTGATAATTGCCGATCCACAAAAAAATCTATTGCATGGCGAAATACAAATTTTACTTAATTATATCGAGCAAGGCGGTAATTTATTGTGGATGATTGAGCCTGAAGGCAGTCAAAACGAAGAGTTCCAAGGTATGGAAGAGCTGTCAGAAACTCTGGGCATTGAACTGGTACCAGGTATGGTAGTTGACCCAAACACCCAGTTGCTTGGCATAAATGATCCCCGGTTTACTATTATCCCCGAATACCCTAAAAATCCGATTACCGAAAATTTCACCAGCATGACTATCTATCCAACATCAAAAGCAATGGAGTTTATTGCCAATGAAGAATGGGATTCTGAGGTATTGCTGGAAACCTTACCCCGCAGCTGGTCGGAATCCGATGACACCGTCGGCGATATTCAAATGGATGCAGGACAAGATGTTGCCGGGCCACTCATTATTGGCTTATCACTTACCCGAGGCATTTCACCTACTGAAGAAGAATTTGCCGCCGAAAAAAGTATCGACGAGTCAGATTTGGCTGATGAAGAACAGGATACATCAACCCCGGAACAACGAGTTGTCGTCATTGGCGATAACGACTTCGCATCCGATGCTTATATAGGCGAAGGCGGCAATCTTGATTTTGCAATGAACATTGTTAATTGGTTAGTAAAAGATGATTCATTTATCAGCATTCCAACCAAAACTCGAAATGATTACAAGCTAGAGTTAAGCAAAACTCATCAGATCGTCATTGGCTTTGGCTTTCTGCTTGTTATTCCTGTGGGCTTATTAGGCGCTGGTCTTTTTATTTGGCTAAAGCGACGAAACCGATAACTATATGCCCGAATTACCCGAAGTAGAAACGACATTACGTGGCATACAACCGCACATAAATGACCAGATAGTTTCAAAAATTAATATTTATAATCCAAACCTGCGATGGCCTGTCGATAGCACTCTACCATCTATTTTAAAAAAACAGCCGCTACTAAATAGCTTAAGACGAGGAAAGTACCTGGTTTTAGTCTTTAATAAGGGCGCTTTACTCCTACATCTTGGGATGTCTGGCAGCCTTCGCGTACTCGACCAGGGGTCCGAGCTACAGAAACACGATCACTTTGAAATCATTTTTAAAAACAAAAAAGTATTACGCCTACGCGACCCAAGGCGGTTTGGCTCTGTACTTTGGACTACCGATCCGTGGGAAACTCATCCGCTTATTCAAAAGATGGGACCAGAACCTTTGAGCGAAAACTTTACCGATGACCACCTTTTTCTCAACAGCCGCAATAAAACGGTCGCTGTAAAGTCTTATATTATGAACGGGCATGTTGTTGTAGGTGTTGGTAACATCTATGCCAGTGAATCGCTTTTTCTCGCAGGAATAAACCCAAATAAAGCTGCCAGCAAAATATCAAAACAACGATACCTCACATTAACGCATGCAATAAAAGCAATACTCAGCAATGCCATCAAACAAGGGGGAACGACGTTAAAAGATTTTAGCTCGCCTGACGGTAAGCCAGGGTACTTTTCACAACAATTAAATGTGTACGGAAGAAAAGCCGAACCCTGTCAAAATTGTGGAAAGCCAATTACCCAGAAAGTAATCAATCAACGGGCGACGTATTACTGCACCAACTGCCAAAAATAAAAACTGGCCCTTCCTTTACTTAAAAGCAGTTCACTAGACACTAGGAGGCTGTCGGACTTAACACTGTTTGGCTGCAAACTCATGGATACCGATCAGAATTTCTTATCATGTTCGTTAAATAGAACCACTATTCGCCTCACATGATAAGAAATTCTGATTCGGCCCCATGAGTTTT
>JAOTSL010000207.1 GCA_029864945.1 Gammaproteobacteria bacterium | reverse complement strand
GAGGACCTAGACCCGTTCCAAGGAAAATATCGGTAATATCACGTCGCCTACACTTGGTTCCATTCAAAAAATAGACAGACTGGCCGTCGCGTGTCACCTGCCGTTTGATGGAAATTTCATCATAACTGGCAAACTCCCCACCCAACTTCTTGCCAACGGTATTATCAAGCACTAACTCAACAGACGCTTGGCCTACCGGCTTTCGGGCGCTTGATCCGCTAAAAATAACATCGGACATAGAGCCACCGCGTAACTGCTTGGCAGAACTTTCGCCCATTACCCAACGTACGGCATCAATAATGTTTGATTTTCCACTCCCGTTCGGGCCAACAACACCAACAAGATTACTTACGAGATTTACGGTTGTGGGATCCACAAAAGACTTAAAACCAGCCAGCTTGATTTTGCTTAAACGCATAATATGAAAGGTACTTCTCTTAATGTATCAATAATAACAATAGGTTACGAGGATTTTATTTGTTTTATAATGCAGTTTGGCCAACAGCGTTGACGCTGTTAAAATACCGCCCCTAACCGAACTAATCGGGCCCCAAACTCGAATCGTTAAGCTATCATAGAGACCATAAAATGCCTAGTAAACCTAGTAAAATACTTGAAACATTTGACAACCCACAAACCGATATTGATTACACTATCCGCATTGATATTCCCGAATTTACTTGCCTGTGCCCATTAACCGGTCAGCCGGATTTTGCAACAATTCATATCGCCTACGTGCCTGATCGAAAATGCATCGAACTAAAGGCGCTAAAAATGTTCATGTGGTCTTTTCGTGAAGAAGGCGCCTTCCACGAAAAAGTCACCAATGACATGTTAGCTAGCTTTGTCGCTGCCTGTGAGCCACGTTTCATGCGTGTTACCGGCAAGTTTAATGTACGTGGTGGAATTTATACAACGGTTGTAGCCGAGCATAAAAAAGCTGACTGGGATGCACCGGTACTTGTTCAGCTACCTTAACGCCCATTAACAAAATGAGCGCTACATTCATTGGTATAGATTTAGGCACCTCCGGGTGCCGTGCCTATGCTATCGATGAAAGTAAAAACATTCTCGCATCAGCGAACAGCACCTTTCCATTGTCTTCAATGGAGAATGGACATATCGTTCAAAAACCAAACGATTGGTGGCAAACATGCAGAATCGTTTTAAGCGAATTACTACACATAATTGATAACGCTCAAGTTAAAGCAATTGCAATCGATGGTACGTCAGGTTCTGTTTTACTTTGCGAGCAAAACGGCAAACCGTTAACAAATGGCTATATGTATAACGACAGCGCCTGCAAAAGCGAAGCTGAGCAAATTAAAAATACAGCACCCGCAGAAAGTGGCGCACATGGTGCCAGCGCAGGACTTGCTAAATGCTTGTATCTAAAAAAGCTGATCAACAGAGAAGATATTGTTTGCTTGAATCAGGCTGACTGGGTTGCTGGAAATTTTCTAAACCGATTTGATACCAGCGACGAAAACAACGCGCTAAAACTCGGCTACGATCCCGTTCAGCGAAAATGGCCGAGCTGGTTAAACCAACTGGACTGCCTTTCGATTTTACCCAAAAACGTACTCCAACCCGGTGAAGCCTCCGGCAACATTTGTTCTGAAGTCGCTAATTATTTCAATCTACCAAAAGACACAAAAATTATTGCCGGCACAACAGACAGTATTGCTGCGTTTATCGCCACAGGCTGCAATATGATCGGCGACGCTGTCACATCATTGGGTTCTACACTTGCTATTAAACTTATCAGTGATAAACCGGTGTTTGCAGCAGAGTATGGTATTTACAGTCATCGACTTGGAGATAAGTGGCTGGTAGGTGGCGCATCAAATTCAGGCGGTGCTGTTATCAAAGCCTATTTTACCGCGGAGCAGATTGAGAGCTTATCCCAATATGTTAATCCAGATATATCAAATGGACTAGATTATTACCCTCTACTCGCTCCAGGCGAGCGTTTTCCGATCAGTGATATCAACAAACAACCCGTGCTTTCACCTCGCCCTAATAGCGATAGTCAATTTTTTCAAGGTATTCTTGAAGGTATCGCTAAGATAGAGAAATTGGCGTTTGATAAACTAATGGAACTTGGTGCCCCCTATCCGACTCGAATCGTCACCATGGGTGGTGGCAGCCGCAATGAAAGTTGGCGCATTATTCGTGAAAAAAGGTGTAACATACCCATTTTAAATGCTGACATTTCAGAAGCCGCATTCGGTGCAGCATTACTTGCCAGACAAAATTTTAATGACGCAATAAGAGAAAAATAAAAATGAGTAACAACCCTTTTTCCGGTGCCCTTTATTTGTTCAAAGGCTTTCATATGATCAAGCAACCGGGCGTTCGCCAATTTGCTATCATTCCATTAATCATTAATACACTGATATTTGCAGGCCTTGGTATATTTATGTTTGGCTGGTTTGGTGATTTTATTGACGGCCTTATGCTCGGCCTACCTGACTGGTTGCAATGGCTTGAATGGTTAGTCTGGCCTATTTTTGCGGCAGCGTTAGGCATTTTAATTTATTTTACCTTTGCCATACTCGCCAATTTTATCAGCGCACCCTTTAATGGGGTGTTATCCGAAGCAGTGGAAGAAAAAGTTACCGGCGTAATAAAATCAGACGATTCCCCTTGGCATCAGGCAATCACACAAGCACCAAAAGCCGTACGTGAAGAAGTTAGAAAACTGGTTTATTCCGTTACCCGCAGCTTGCCGTTTCTTATTTTACTGCTAATACCTGGCATCAACTTCATTGCTTCTGTTTTGTGGATTTTATTTGGTGCATGGATGCTGGCCATACAATATACCGATTACCCGCTTGCAAATAATGGTATTGAGTTTAATGACCAGCGAAAACTGCTTAAACAAAAACGTTTACTCGTGATAGGTTTCGGTGGAGTTGTGATGATAGGAATGATGATTCCCGTGGTGAATTTTATTATTCTACCCTGCGCCGTGGCAGGTGCAACCTTGATGTATATTGATCACTTTAAACAACCTGCTAATTAATCATTTTTAAATTATCTGCGTCGTACTGACGCAGATAATTTCCTTTTTAATCCTCTAATAGCTACTTCAAAATAACGCTGTCATTTCCCTTTGAAAATATAACCCCACAAGTTATACACATCAACTTCATAGCCTTTAGGTAAATTACATAGCCGTTTTATTTTAAACATATTATTTATACTTTCACGCACTACAGGCTGACCATATCGACCACCCTCTGGGGAACAAATGCTTTTAACAATCGGCTTCATTCGATCCCTCCCCCTTCGTGTCACTATGGCTATTTCTTTATTCTCTAATTCAACAATAGCACCCGGCGGATAAAGTCCCATTTCTTTTATCAAAGTGCCGCCAAGCTCACCATCTACTTCATGCCCTCTATCATTATAAAGAAGTTTTAATGCCTCTGTTGGCGTCATTCCCTCTCGGTATTCACGTGGCGCAACCATGGCTCCATATCTATCGGCTAGCCCCAGCATTCTCGCTTCTATGACAAAGTCTTTGCCTTTGAGCGTTCTCGGGTAACCCGTACCATCAACTTTTTCATGGTGCTGCAATACAACCTCCAACCAGAGTTTATCTATGACACCAATTCGCTTTAGCAATACAGCGCTACGCATTGTATGTTTATTAACTTCATCACGCTGCAATACTGTTAATGGATCAATTTGTGTCATTAACGCCCCCCGCTGTAACTCAAACATACCAAGGTTCGAGGTAAGCGCTGCACAAACAACTGAGCTTAAGCGGTGATTATCAATTCCTTTTTTAACGGCCAAAACATAACATAAAATCGCGCAATGCAATGGGTGCTTAATTGCATAATCATGATTTTGACCAATGTGTATCGCACCGATAATCGCATCCAAATCATATTCACAAAGCTTGATGATTTTTTTACTTAAGTCACTTAGTTTTTCAGGTAATTTTTTCCGGGGATTTGCAGGTTCGTAAACAATTACATTAAATAAATGATCAATATAATCCAAAACCTCTTCGATTTTCTGAAACGGGCTAAGCGCACTATTAACAACAACCTCAGGACTATCAATTTCATCTTTTTCGCCGACATTTTTATGGCAAAAAGCATTCAATGATATAAGTTTATCTATTTGGCGCCTACTGCGTAACTGCATCCCTTTTTTAATTAACATCCTACCGTCGCCATCATAAATATGCCACTCAATTGGCTTATCTATATATAAATCTTCTTCTCTTAGTACTTTAATCGCCAAAACAGGAGCCTTATTTTTTTACTTTACGTTTAAAAATAAACTTAAATATATGACATTTTATACAAATTAGTATTCCTAAAAAATAATAGTCCCACCAATATTCACATAAACTTTCCAATTTCATAATGTGACTTTTTGCTTAAGATCGTAATCCCACAATTTACACAGATCATGCTTATAACCCTTGGGAGCGCCACACAAGCCAACTATTTTATATATGCTATCGGCACTATCTCTCACGATCGGCTCAGGATACTTTTCTCCGTCAGAAGAATAGATACTTTTAACAGCTGGCCTCATGGCATCCTCGCCACGGCGAGTCACAATAGCAATATCATTGTTGGCTAGCTCTACAATTGCACCTGGCGGATATATCCCCATTTCTTTTATCAATACTGAACCAAGAGTTTCATCAACTTCTGAACCCCGTTCCTGAAATATCATTTTCAAGGCCTCTGTTGGCGATAAACCAACACGATAATCACGAGGTGCTACCATGGCATGATAACGATCGGCTATCGCTAATATTCTCGCCTCTTGTATAAACTGCTTACCTTTTAATTTTCTGGGATAGCCTGTTCCATCTCGTTTTTCATGATGCTGCAAAACAATTTCTAGCCACAACTTGTCGGTAACACCCATGCGCTTTAACAACACAGCACTGCGCATGGTATGCTTGTCAACTTCCTTACGCTGCTCACGCCTCAGCGGCCCCGCCTGTTTCATTAATTTATTTTGTAATTCAAACATACCGAGATTAGAGGTAATCGCTGCGCAAATCATGGCATTTAAACGATCACCCGTAATACCCAGTTTTATTGCCATGCAATAACTGAGAATTGCACAGTGCAGCGGATGGATAACGGTATATTCGTATTTAGATCCAAAATGTATTGAGCCTATTGTCGCATCCAGATCATATTCGCAAAGCTGAATAATACCTCGACTCAACTCCAGAAATTTTTCAGGTAATTTCCTCTCAAGATTTGCCGGCTTATAGATCACAATTTTGATTAATCGATCCAGATAACTCAGCGCTTTTTCAATTTGGTCAAAGGGGCTAAGTACATTATTAATAACAGCCGCTTCAATTTCAGCTTCGTTTTCGTCAACCCCTATCCGACGAGTTGCTTTAAGCGAAATCAATTTTGCAATTTGGCGCTTACTGCGTAATTGCATCCCCTTTTTAATCAATAATTGACCGTTACCATCGTAAATATGCCAGCTTACTGGTATATCAATGGATAAATCACTTGCTCTTAGTTCTTTAATTGCCACGGGCTAAATTTTATGCCTTTAGATAAATACATTATTTCATTGAATAATCGTCATTTACCCGTATTTCTTAAGCTAACCAAACATTAACCTAGATTCCGCAGTTGGATCGCGGATTCTAGGATTAACGCTAAGCAATTTTAGTTTTGGGAATTTTTTCTTGAAGTGTTTTTTGATAAACGATGGAATTTCCTAGGAAAGATAATTTTTTAACCGCTTAATACCTTCTTCCAACTGCGGTATGGAGGTAGTGTATGCAAACCTAACATGCTGACTTGCTTTATATTCTCCAAAATCAATACCCGGAGTTATTGCAACACCGGCTTGTTCGAGTAGTTCATTTGCCAGTTCAAAGCTGTTTTCAC
>JAOTSL010000026.1 GCA_029864945.1 Gammaproteobacteria bacterium | reverse complement strand
CATTTAAATGTCTGTGACGAGCAATGAACAAACCATCTGAATTCCCCTGGTAGCCCATCACTTGTTTTAGATGATCTAGCAACAACGCTAAGCCTTGGTTATGCTTTGCAGACAAATAAACTTCTGATATTTTTTCGCCCACAATAATTTCAGACTTATGACCGTTAATATCTATTTTGTTATAAACAATCGTTACAGGAAGTTGATCAGGTAAACGAGCAAGAATTTCCTGATCTTTACTTGTCATTCCTTTGCTGTGATCCACAACAAGAATAATATGATCAGCTGATTCGATCTCTTTCCACGCGCGTTTAATACCCTCTTTTTCAACGGTATCTGCATCTTCACGTAAACCTGCGGTATCTATTATGTGTAAAGGCATTCCATCAATATTAATTGATTCTTTTAAAACATCGCGAGTCGTGCCCGCAATATCTGTCACTATAGCCGCATCATAACCTGCCAATTGATTTAACAAGCTTGATTTTCCAGCATTAGGCTGACCGGCGATAACAACCGTCATACCCTCATTTAAAACACGACCTTGTTTCGCTATTGAAAAAATTTGATTAAGGTTTTCAATCAAATCTTTCATCAAACGATCAAGTTCACCATCGGCAAGAAAATCAATTTCTTCTTCAGGAAAATCAATAGCTGACTCTACATACATTCTTGTATGAATGAGTTTATGTAAAAGGTCGTGTATTCTTTCTGAAAAATCACCCTTCAACGATCGAATAGCAGAACGAGCCGCCTCTTCAGTCGAAGCATTTATTAAATCCGAGATTGCCTCCGCTTGTGCGAGATCTATCTTATCATTCATAAAAGCGCGGTATGAAAACTCACCTGGCTCCGCTATTCGAGCGCCGCAACTCACAACTCGTTTCAATAGTATGTCCATAATTACCTGGCCACCATGGCCATGCAACTCCAATACATCTTCCCCAGTAAAAGAATTAGGCCCAGGAAAACTAATGGCTAGTCCCAAATCAATTGGACTCTTATGTTCATCGTAAAAAGGTAAGTATTCTGCGACTCTAGGTTTCGGCTGTTTTTCTAATATTTTAAATGTGATATCCGATAAATTTCGGCCAGATAGACGTATGATTCCCACACCTGCGTTACCTGGCGGAGTTGCTTGAGCAGCAATAATATCGTTTTGACCTTTAAACATTCTAGTTTTGTACTTTTTACGGTTTCTGTATTTTAGTTCGCTTAAGAAGCGAAAAACCTCAGCAACGCTTGTTACTGAGGTTTTTCGATGTGCGACGCAAACCTAAATTTACGGTTTTTCTGTAGCACCTTCAATTTGTCGAGTAATGTACCACTGCTGAAGAATTGAAAGAATTGAATTAACAACCCAATAAAGCACCAGACCAGCTGGGAACAACATAAAAAAGAATGTAAAAATAATCGGCAAAAACTGCATAATTTTCTGATGCATTGGATCCAAAGATGGATTAGCACTTAGTTTTTGCTGAAACCACATAGATACTCCCATTAATATCGGCAAGATATAGTATGGGTCTTTAGTCGATAAATCTTCTATCCATAACATAAACGGAGCCTGGCGTAGCTCAACACTTTCCAGTAACACCCAATACAAAGAAATAAATACGGGTATCTGCACCAACATCGGCCAGCAACCACTCATTGGATTTACTTTTTCTTTCTTATACAGCTCCATCATGGCCTGACTCATGCGCTGTTTATCATCGCCGAATCGATCACGAATTGACTGAAACTTAGGTGCGATTTTTCTCATATTTGCCATTGAACGATAACTTGCTGCAGACAATTTATAAAAAATCAGTTTAATAGTTAATGTAACAAATATTATCGCCCAACCCCAGTTACCAACATATCCGTGAATAGTCCCTAGTAACCAAAAAATAGGTTTCGCGATAAAAGTTAAAATACCGTAATCAACCGTAAGATTAAGATTGTCAGCTATTTCTGCCATACGAGCCTGATCTTTAGGGCCTACATATAGGCTACGGCTAAATACCTTAGAACTGTTTGCCGGAACAATATTTTCTTTACCAGTCATACCAATAATAAAGCGTGTATCGTCAATTGAACGCGTATAAAAATGATTCAGGCTTTCTTTTTCAGGAATCCATGCAGCCACAAAATAGTGTTGCAACATGCCAACCCAGCCACCTTTTGAGTAACTTTGTTCTGCGCGCCACTCAGACATTTCATCAAAATTAATTTTTTGATATGCGTTATCCAGTGTAGAAAAGGCACCACCAGTAAAGGTATACAACAAACGAGATTTTCCTGGCTCATCATACTCATTACGCTGTAACTGACTATAAGCACGTCCGCGCCATTCCTGATCGCTGTTATTTATTACTTCATGAGTAACATCAATCAGATAATCATTACTTCTAAAAATGTATGTTTTCTTGACGGTGATTTTGCCGTCTTCACTCGTCCAGATAAGAGGCACTCTCAAATCTTGGCCGGCTTCCATTACATAATCTGTTTTATCAACTGAATATATCGCGTGATGGTCAGGCGCTGATTCAGTAGAAAGTAGACCTGATTGCGCAATATAGAGCTGGGGTAGATTATCGTCAAGAAATGGGTAGGGCTCGTTTTTCTTTTCTTGAGAAATTGGATATTTCAATAAGAATACTCGGCGCAAATCACCGCCCTTCGAATCAATATCCATATCTAGATTATCAGTAACAACGCGGATTCGCGTATTACTTCCCACCGAAGTTTTTGCATTAATAGCGGGCTTGTCTGTTGTTGTTTCTACTTCAGGGATATCTCTCGCCAACTCTGAGGCTAACCCAGGTACCGAAGAAGTGCCAGATGAAGAGACTGTGGGAACCTGTTCTGTTAGTGATCTATCAGATTGAACAGTGCTTTGTGGCTGAGGGTTAAATTTTCCTTCCCAAGAATCCCATAACAATAGGGTTACAATAGCCAGCGCCAGGAATAGTATAAGTCTTTGATTATCCATTATTATTTCTGTTTAGTGTCTCGTTTGTTAATATTTTCGGGCACGGGATCAACTCCCCCCTCATGCCATGGATGACAACGAAAAATTCGCTTAATGGCCATCCACCCTCCTCGTAACGCACCATGTTGTTCAACTGATTCTATCGCGTACGCAGAACAACTTGGGTAATACCGGCAATTAGACCCTAAAAAAGGACTAATAAAATAACGATAAGCCCAAATTGGCCCTGTAATCAGTTTTCTCATCATGACTCTAATCGCTTCCAGACTTTTACTGTTAAAACTTCAAGTTCTGAATTAGTCATCTTAACCGCGGCAACACGCGAAACAAAAACAATATCCCAACCTTTCAGTTTATTTCGTCTTTTTCGAAAACTGTCGCGAATTATACGCTTTATCAGATTTCTAGATACTGCTTTTTTTGCTGATTTTTTTGATATTGCCAATCCAAGCCGTGATTCTGGTCGATTATTTTGTAATACATACACAGTAAACTCTTTAAAATTCAGTCTATTAGCATTTTTAAATACAGTTTTGAAATCATCGGGGGATGTAAGACGGGCGGACCGAGGGAAGGTTTGGTCGATAGTCATACTTGCTTGCTATTTAATGAGTATTGCTTAGCCACTGCTTTACTGAAGTTGAAACTCAGATTTGCGCTAACAATTACTGACAGGGCTATAACATTTGCCCAAAATCAAAAAAACCTGAAAACAGGTTTTTTTGTGTGTACTTATCTCGTAAATTCAGCAAGTTACGCCGAAAGGACCGTACGTCCTCGAGCTCTTCTTGCATTAATTATTTTACGACCTGCAGGAGTACTCATTCTTTCACGGAAGCCGTGTACACGTTTGCGCTTTAAATTGCTTGGTTGAAAAGTTCTTTTCATGATAATCCTACCGTATAAAAATATTCAGTGATGTTAACGATACGTCTATTTTAGACAGCCCTTAACAAAGGCCGTCGAATATACGCAAATCACCAAGAGTTGTCAATACAAAACTGCTGCCGAGAGTAATAACCTATAGCCCACGTCTTACATGAGATCTTGTTCGTATATTACATATAAAACCCGAGTTCAAAAAGGGTGCAAATGGTATACTTTGGCTTGTTTTATAACCTAATCAAAAGTGGCCAAATAAACGTGACACAAACACTCTGGAACAAATGTAACGACCGGTTGGCGGACATGTTAACAACGCAACAATTTCATACCTGGGTTCGCCCTCTATCAGCTGCAATTGAGCGGAATGAAGTGACAATTTATGCGCCCAACCGATTCGTACTGGATTACGTCAATGATAAATTTCAAACCCAGATATTCGCGGCTTGCGCCGACGTTATCGGTGATGACGTAACAATAAAATTCAGTATTTTAAGTAACGATCAGGACAGCGATTCAGACAACATAAAAAAATCTATGGTCACACTGACCGCCGACCGCCCTGAAGTTCCTCCAAAAGTACAACCATCAAGCTCTTCTACACTGGATAAAACCCGACGAAGAGAAGATACCCCCAGCGTTCTAGACGAAGCTCGACTAAACCCAACATTCACGTTCGATTATTACGTAGAGGGGAAGTCTAACCAACTCGCTAGGGCTGCCGCACGACAAGTCGCCGAAAATCCGGGTCCGGCCTATAATCCGTTATTCATCTATGGCGGAGTAGGGCTAGGTAAAACCCACTTGATGCACGCCATCGGAAATTATGTTGTTCAGCAAAACCCTCGTGCAAAAGTTGCCTATCTTAATTCTCAAAAATTTGTTCAGGACATGGTTAAAGCGCTCCAGCACAATATGATAAATCGCTTTCAAGCATATTATCGATCACTAAACGTATTACTAATCGATGACATCCAGTTCTTCGCAAAAAAAGAACGATCACAAGAAGAATTCTTTCATACGTTTAATGCCTTACTGGAAGGGAATCAACAAGTCGTCATGACCTGTGACCGTTATCCAAAAGAAGTTGAAGGACTTGAAGAAAGACTTAAATCACGATTTGGCTGGGGTCTAACCGTAGCGGTGGAACCACCTGAACTAGAAACTCGAGTTGCTATCCTGATGAACAAGGCGCAGCAATTTGGCGTAGATGTACCAGACGAAGTCGCGTTTTTTATTGCGCAACGTGTTCAGTCTAATATTCGAGAGCTTGAAGGGACTCTAAAATTATTGAAAGCGAATTCTCAATTTAGAGGACAAGCCATCGACATAGAATTTACAAAAGCGACGCTAAAAGATCTTTTGTCAGTACAAGATAAATTAGTCACCATCGATAATATCCAGAAAAACGTTTGTGAGTATTACAAAATTCGCAGTTCTGATCTGCTTTCTAAAAAACGCTCACGCTCCATTGCCAGGCCTCGGCAAATAGGAATGGCTCTTGCCAAGACTTTGACAAATCACAGCTTACCAGAAATTGGAAACGCGTTCGGTGGTCGAGATCATACAACCGTTATGCATGCGTGTAAAAAAGTACAAGAATTGCGCGATAGTGATCATAAAATTGAAGAAGACTTTAATAACCTGTTGAGAATCATGACAACATGATGTGCAAAACATGTGGATAACAGTAACTATGTGAAAAGCAGATTAATCATTCACAAGTTATCCACAGGGAATGCACCCTTATAAACAGGGTTTATTTACAGGCAAATAGTCGTTTAAGATATTGAAAAATAATAGAAATTTAAATTAAGTGCACAAATTATAAGACCCCAATAACAATAATAAGTAGTTTTATATATATACTTATATTTATATATTAGATCAGTTAGAAATAAAGAAGAGAAAAAAGGAAAACAACAAAGTGTTAAAAAATAATCAAACTAACAACTTGTTATAAAACGTTGGCGTAAGGTGTTTATAACTTGTGGATAAAATTGAAATAACAAAAGGACGTTTAACCACTCACAAGTTATCCACAGCTTTTATTACTATATAAACATGGTTTGTCATCAAGTAATTACGCTTATAACGCTCTGATAAATAAATAGAATTCTAATTTAGTACACATTAAATTTAACACCAATAACAACAATAAGTAGTTTTTAATATATATACTTATTATTATCTAAGACACCTAAACTAGATTTGTAAAAATAAATAAAACCAATTGACTTGTTTAAAATTAATGGAATAAATATGCCAGATAAAATTCAATGCTAAAATTTTTATTTTAGTTGCTATTCTCTTGGTAAACGCTTTACAAATTATTCGTCATAATTATGTGTGGATAAGATGTGTATAAATTTTATTGTTATTTGTTATAGTTTGACTATAGATTTTGTCAGACTACATTAGATATGTTTATATTTTAATTTAAGTTATTGAAAGTAAACGGTAAAATATACTATTAAATTTGAAGTTTTAGAATTATTTTCGAAAATAAATATTATTTGAACAGTTTAAAGTTATCAACAGGATGGGAAAAATGAAGTTTGAGATTCTAAGGGAAGCTGTCTTAAAACCGTTACAAATGGTTAGTGGTGTTGTGGAGAAAAAACAAACGTTACCTATTCTTTCAAATATATTAATTAATCTTGATCAGGGTAAATTAACAATAACTGCGACAGATCTCGAAATGGAAGTTATTGCAACAACGCAAATCGATAGTACCGCTTCCGGGTCTACCACTGTCCCCGTCCGTAAATTTATGGATACTTGTAAAACATTAGCAGATGATTCGTTAATAAAATTTGTGGTTGATAATAATAAAGCTATTTTAACGAGTAAAAAAACCAGATTTAGTTTAACAACTATGCCTGCGGAAGATTTTCCAGTCATTGATACTAAGTCACAACTGTTTGGTTTCAAAATCAAACAAAAAGACCTGAAACGGCTTATAGACAAAACAAGTTTTGCGATGGCATTTCAAGATGTGAGATTTTATCTCAATGGTTTATTGTTTGAGATCACACCACATTGCATAAAAACCGTTGCAACCGATGGACATCGATTGGCTATATGTTCTGCCGAAGTCGAAACAGGGGTTAGCGATGAGTCCAGTATTATTATTCCTAGAAAGGGTGTTTTGGAAATAGCCCGACTACTTGAAGATAGTAATGAAGAGATCGAGGTTATAGTAGGCGAAAATTTTATTAGGGTGATTTTTAGCGACGTTACATTTACGTCGAAACTTGTTGATGGCAAATACCCAAACTACGATAGTGTAATTCCTAAAAATACAGATAAACAAATTCACGCTGATAAAACATCACTAAGACAATGTTTGATTCGTACTTCTATTCTTTCAAATGAAAAATATCGAGGTATTAAGCTTGCGATTCGATCCGGTTATCTAAAGGCAACTGCAAATAATCCTGATCATGAAGAAGCCGAGGATGAAACCCCTATTGATTATGATGGTGAAACCGTTGAAATTGGGTTTAATGTAAATTATTTGTTAGATGCAATTACCGCTTTAGATACCGACACTGTTGAATTAAATATTACTGATTCAAATGGAAGTACATTGGTTAAAGCAGTTGATGATGAGAGTTGTCAGTATGTTGTTATGCCTATGCGTCTTTAACTTGAATATCAAACCTGGTTTTACGTGTTAACAGAAATAAGTATTACAAACGTACGGAATATAAATACAGCCTTATTACCTCTTGGGCCAAAATTTAATGTTTTTTTTGGACTCAACGGCAGTGGTAAAACCAGTGTTATTGAGAGTATATATTTGCTCGCTACAGCAAGGTCATTTCGAACTACCCAAGTTAGAAAAATCATTAATGAAAACAATCATTCCCTATTAGTTTTTGGTAGAATACAAGGGCTAAATGGATCTACACAGATAGGCGTAGAAAAGTCACTAGGCACTAGTAGTATCCGTTTGAATAGTAAAACTATTAAAGTTGTAAGCGAATTGGCTGAATGCTTGCCAGTGTTGGTAATAGAACAGGATAGTCACAAACTATTAGAAGCAGGCCCCGAGTGGCGTCGTAAGTTTATCGACTGGGGTTTGTTTCACGTGAAACATGATTTCACTCCTGTTTGGACAAGTTACCGTAAATCTTTAAAACAACGCAATGCTCTGTTAGTGCAGGGTGCTTCGTTTGATGTGATTCAGAGTTGGACTGACGGCCTTACCAGGTTAGGTGAATCGTATTCTGATATGCGTCAGAGTTATGTTGAAGAGCTCGAACCGTATTTTATTAAATACGTCGATTTACTTTTAAGCGAGCAAAACTTTAGCCTTACTTATAAAAAAGGTTGGCCTAAAGACGTTTCGTTAGACGAATGTATGTCTGAGAGCTTAGCTAAGGATATGGCTAGTTTCCGTACCCACTATGGGCCCCATAGAGCAGATCTTGTAATTCGTCGAAATGGAAAAGATGCTAGGGATTTAGTTTCCAGGGGACAACAAAAACTACTTGTTTATGCGCTTAATTTAGCTCAGGTTAGTTTGCTTAAAGAAGTAAAAGATAAAGACACAATTTTATTGCTAGATGATCTAGGTTCCGAACTAGATGTTAAACACTCCAGTAATTTACTGACATTATTGTCAGACTCTTTTGGACAGGTGTGTATAACTACCGCGAACCTTGATTCTATTCCTATAACAGAAATGGAAAATGTGAAATTGTTTCACGTGAAACATGGTTCAATTGAAGTAATTAACGAGTTGAGTACAAATAATGACTGCCACCAATAATACTTATGATTCCTCTAACATTAAAGTACTGAAAGGTTTGGATGCTGTTCGAAAGCGACCTGGAATGTACATTGGTGATACAGATGATGGTACTGGTTTACATCACATGGTCTTTGAAGTTGTAGACAATTCAATTGATGAAGCATTGGCTGGTCACTGTAACGAAATTAGCATTGTTATTGAATCAGACGGTAGTGTAACGGTTACCGATAACGGGCGAGGAATTCCAACAGATATTCACGAAGAAGGTGTATCCGCCGCAGAAGTGATATTAACGGTGTTACACGCTGGTGGTAAATTTGACGATAACTCTTATAAGGTTTCTGGTGGATTGCATGGGGTTGGCGTTTCTGTTGTTAACGCATTATCTGAGAATCTAGAACTGACAATTAAACGTGATGGAAAAATCAGTTTTCTACAGTTTAAAATGGGAGTTCCGGTAGAGCCTCTTAAAGTAATTGGTGAAACCACTGAAAGCGGTACGATGATTCGTTTTAAACCAAGTCCTGACATATTTGGAGACACAGAGTTTCATTATGAAATTTTATGTAAACGTTTGAGAGAGCTATCCTTCTTAAACTCCGGTGTTCGAATAAAAGTATCCGAACCAATGAAAGATAAAGAAGATATATTTGAGTACGAAGGTGGTATTAGGGCGTTTGTAGAGCATTTAAACACAGCTAAAACCCCTATTCATGAAAAAGTCATATATTTTATCGGTGAAAAAGATGATATCGGTATTGAGATAGCTTTACAGTGGAATAACTCGTATCAAGAGAATATATTTTGTTTTACTAACAATATCCCACAACGCGATGGCGGTGCTCACCTGGCTGGCTTTAGAGGCGCTCTAACGCGTTCTCTTAACCAATACATAGAAAGGGAAGGGGTTGCTAAAAAGGCGAAGGTAAGTATCTCAGGGGATGATTCACGTGAAGGTTTAACAGCGGTATTGTCAGTTAAAGTTCCTGACCCAAAGTTTTCATCACAAACAAAAGACAAATTGGTTTCATCTGAGGTAAAAAGCGCGGTTGAATCTATGATGTCTGATCATTTGCAGACGTTTTTAGCAGAATGCCCACAGGAAGCTAAAGCAATAACATCAAAAATAGTTGATGCAGCCAGAGCACGTGAAGCGGCAAAAAAGGCGAGAGAATTAACCCGACGTAAAGGCGCTTTAGATATCGCTGGTTTACCTGGCAAGCTCGCAGACTGTCAGGAAAAAGATCCTTCACTTTCTGAAATATTTTTAGTGGAAGGGGACTCTGCCGGAGGCTCGGCAAAACAGGGACGTGATCGAAAAAACCAGGCGATACTACCTTTAAAAGGTAAAATTTTAAATGTAGAAAAAGCGCGTTTTGATAAAATGATCTCTTCTGTTGAAGTAGGTACGCTTATTACGGCTTTGGGTTGTGGTATAGGTCGTGATGAATTCAATATAGAAAAGTTGCGCTATCATCGTATTATTATTATGACTGATGCGGATGTTGATGGATCACATATTAGAACGTTATTACTTACATTTTTTTACCGTCATATGCCTGAAATTGTAGAACAAGGTTATATTTATATTGCTCAACCACCGTTGTATAAAGTGAAAAAAGGTAAACAGGAATCTTATGTTAAAGATGATGCTGAATTAAATAATTATTTACTTCAGTTGGCTTTACAAGGCGCATCCTTAGTAACAGATCTAGAAAGCCCAATCATTAGTGGGCAAGCACTTGAAACGTTGGCTTATGAATATCAAGCAGTAAAAGCGACGATTGATCGTTTATCTTCTCGTTATAATCGCGCGATGTTGGAAAAATTAATTGTCTATACTAAATTTCAATTAGAGTTTATCGAGGATAAAGAACAATTATCTGGCTGGATGAAGGGTCTTGAAATTCAGTTAAACGAGCAAAGTGATCAACACGTGAATTATTTTCTTGAATTGTGTGCAGAAGATGAAAGTGGTTTATTTGAAATTAATGTGACTAAACACAATGTGACTAGCTCTTCCGTTGTTAATAAGGATTTATTTTCTTCTACAGAATATTCAAATTTTTTAAAGCTGGGCAATAGCTTGGACGGTCTATTCTCTGAATCTTCTCATGTGCTACGGGGAGGAAAAGAATATCCAGTTAAGTCTTTTAAAGATGTTTTAAATTGTTTGTATACTGAAGCGAAAAAAGGTCAGCATATTCAGCGCTACAAAGGATTGGGTGAAATGAACCCAGACCAGTTGTGGGAAACAACAATGAATATTGATACTCGCCGTTTACTTCAGGTTCGTATAGAAGATGTAATTTCTGCAGATGAAGTCTTTTCAACATTAATGGGCGATCAAGTTGAACCGCGACGTCATTTTATTGAACAGCATGCAGCATCGGTAGGTAATTTAGATATATAATTATATTTATCAAATACTTATGATTTAAGAAATAGGGTAAATAGTTTATTTACCCTATTTTTTTGAAGAGCGAAAAGTAACTACTCGTCACTAACAAGTGAATTTTTAATCGATTTTAGTGCGGACTTGTCTGTTTGACCATTTATTTTTAGTTCGTGATCTCGCTGAAATGATTTAAGCGCAGCTCTTGTTCTAGGTCCATTGTACCCATCTGCCAACCCCGGATCATACCCCGCATTAATCAACTCAGCCTGGATTGCTTGAATAACATTTCTATGTTGGTTTTCTTTCACATTTTGACTGAACTTCATATTTACCGCCGTCGCGGAAACTGAAAAACAAACTAAAAAAATAAAACACCCGATTAAAGTAGAATTTTTGAATAGAATTTTCATAGATAATGCCTCATATAAAGAGATATTGAGCGTTACTGAATTTCTGAAAGGAAGAAGTAAAACAAACTCATCTACTAGATGTAAACGAGTTTGTTATTGGAAGGGTAAAAAAAGAGTTTACTTACAAACGTAACGGTAAACTATTCAAGAGTAGTAGCGCGGGTATTATCTAACTTCGTTTTTAATTGAATTAATAATATTTTTTGTTTTTCTATTTGTTCGAGCTCTCGAATAAGTTCTGTTTTTGCGAGAGATAATTTTTGTGCATAGTTAGAGGTGGAATCATCGTACCAGTCCATTGAAAAGTCGTTGATTAATTTTTGTTGAATCGCTGGAAATTGTGTCATCTCATTGGCCCAAAAAGAAGCATCAGCGATAATGATTTCTAAAACTGCATTCTTTAAGATTTGCCAGTGTGCACCGGGGTCACCAAACTCATTTGCAAAATTTGAAAACTCCTTTTGTCTTTCAATTAATGGTCTACTTTTATCCTTAATAATTTCAATTCGTTCTAATATATCGAAATATTGATTATTCGCCGCTGTAATAGCGGGATCTACGGCAAACGCATTAAAAGATAACAAAAAGCAAAAAGTAATAAGATATTTTTTCATTATATTTTTCTCCAAACACAAAAAAGCCCGGTAATAATACCGGGCTTTTTCTTAGAGTTAATTATATTTCTTACTTGTGGTAAGAAATAAGACGATTAACTTCATTCTTAGAACCTAAAATTACAGGTACACGCTGGTGAATCGCATCTGGAGTAACTTCCATAATACGTCCACGACCGGTAGAACTAACGCCACCAGCTTGTTCAACGATGAAAGACATTGGATTTGCTTCATACATCAAGCGTAACTTGCCGGGTTTAGCTGCATCTTTAGTATCAAACGGATACAGAAAAATACCACCACGTGTAAGAATTCTGAATACTTCACCAACCATTGAGGCAACCCAACGCATGTTGAAATTTTTATCACGCTCGCCAGTAACACCGTCCATGCATTCTTGAACGTATTTTTGTACTGGAGCTTCCCAAAAACGTTGGTTAGACATATTTACTGCAAATTCTGAAGTGTCGTCAGGAATAGTAATATTTTCATGAGTTAATTTGAACTCACCGGTACCTGGATCAAGAGTAAAACCAACAACACCGTTACCGGTTGTTAGAATCATAAGAGTAGATGGTCCGTATAACGTGAAACCAGCACACACCTGTTCGGTTCCTGGAATTAGGTAATCTTTTAATTTTGGATCTGTAACGCCTTCTGGACATTTAACGATCGAAAAGATAGATCCAACAGTGATGTTTACGTCAATGTTTGAAGAGCCGTCTAATGGATCAAAATACATTAAGTAAGGGCCACGTGGATGTTCTGAAGGAATGCTGTATACGTCGTCTTCTTCTTCAGACGCCATTCCAGCAAGATTACCACTCGCTTCAGTGCGACGGATAAACATCTCATTTGACATGACATCCAGTTTCTTTTGGACTTCACCTTGAACGTTTTCAACATCAGCCGAACCCAAAACATCATAAAGAGCGCCGTGGCTAGTAGCATCATGAATTTCTTTACATGCTGATCCAACATCATCAAGTAAATCAATAAGGTGCGCATCAATGGCTTGGCCAGCGCGTTGTTCTGCAATTAAATGTTGCTTGAGTGTAATGGTGTTTTCCATTGGTCTTCCTTACTTATAGTTTAAATCTGTAATTTCTGGGGCGAATAATAGCACTTTGACACTAAATTGTTCAATTATTAGGATAAAAGCCTCTGAATAGTACAATGCTACCTACAACAACTATGACAAAGTTGTGATTAACTTCATTTCATCTTCTATGCTGTTTTCAACCAATAATCCGAGTTCAGAGGTAGTTTTACCTTTTGGATCTATTGGTGGCAAAACGGAAAGTGTTATAACCCCGGCTCTTTTAGTCATACTGTGTTTTGGCCAAAATTCGCCAGCGTTATGTGCAACTGGAACAATTAATCGACCAGTATGTTCCGCCAACCTTATGCCGCCGAGTTTATATTTTCCACGGACTCCCGGAGCGATACGAGTTCCTTCAGGAAATAATACAACCCAGCGATTATTATCTAGTCGAGTTTTACCTTGTTCTAAAATTTGTTCCATTGCTTTTTTACGGGCCGAGCGATTAATCGCTATGGGATCAAGCATCGCGAGCGCCCAACCAAAAAAAGGTATTTTTAATAAATTCTTTTTAAGTACCCAAATTTGTGGAGGAAATATAACCTGTAATGCAAATGTTTCCCAGGTGGATTGATGTTTGGATAATATAATCGAAGCCCCGTTAGGTATATTTTCAGCACCTTTTACTTCGAATGTTAAACCACAAATTTTTCCGAGTGCCCAAATATTGAAACGAGCCCATTGGCTGATGAAGGCATAGCGTTTTTCAAAAGGAAATGGAAAAGTGAGTACAGCCGGAACGGAAAACAAAATGGCAGTGACTACCATGTTTAAAAAAAATAAGAATGATTTAATTTTTTGCATGAGTTTCATATAGTGAGTTAAAGGATCGGCAATTATCCAAGGATACGGTACTAATTCAAGAATTTTCGCTTAGTAATTTATCGACAACGCATTTAAGGTCGTCGAAAATGGGTATGTTATACCTTTTAAGATCATCTTCATGTTTTTTTAATGTTACTAAGCCTTTTCCAGTTTTAACCAATATTGGTTTGGCATTTACGGCCATCGCCGCATCAAGGTCACGATAAGAATCGCCAATGATGTTTACACCATCTAACGCTGTATTAAAGTGTTTAGCAATTTGATGATAAAGCCCTGGTTTTGGTTTGCGACAATCGCAGTTATCATCCGGCCCATGCGGACAGTAAAAAATGCCGTCTACTCTTCCATTTATTGGTATTAGTAAATCAGTCATTTTTTCATGCATTTGCTGAAGTGTGTTTTCTGAATAGAATCCGCGTGCAATACCTGACTGATTAGTCGCAATGGCTACAGTATAACCGTGTTGATTGAGCAGGCTTATGGCTTCAAGGCTGCCAGGCAAGGGAATCCATTCATCGGGGGATTTAATATATTGATCAGAGTCCTGATTTATAACGCCGTCTCGATCAAGAATTATTAATTTCATTTCGCTTAAGTCGTAGAAGTATAAGAAATATAAGCGTAAACACTAACATAAATGGACTAATGGCAGAAGGGCGATTAACAGGTGTGATGTCATCTTCAAGACCATTTGGGCAATAACTACAATCAGCACCTACAAACTTACCGGCCATTTGGGTAGAAGATCGTTTACCCATGTTAATGGAATCAACTTCAACCCATGTGCGTACTCCACTTCTAATACCGGTATGGTCATCTATAGACGAAAGAAACGTACCTGAATATTCATTCCACATTTGTTTTGCAAGATGTAACTGACCAGAGTCATCAAAGCTTATTGCAATAGGGTGAATGGCACCGGTTGATTGGTAATCGACTCCCCCTCCTTCGAACGATAAATCATTAATATCGTGGATTATCGGGCCACTTATGTCAGCCGCATTTAACACGGTGATATAACCATTTCCTGTGCCTAATCTATCGTCAGAACCACCAGGAATAAAACTGAGTGCAACATATATTTCTGAAGAGTCGGCATTTAATGCAATATCTATTGGGAACGAATCAAGGGGAAAAGCTTTTGTTTCTGGGTAAGGCTCCATGACCGGGGCAACGGTAGTAGATCCATAATTATTAATTTTTAGATTAATTAATTCGCCGCCATTAGAGTCAGATATATTGTTGCGATTGAGCACAAACAATTCTTTGTTCAATTTATCGAAAACGATGGAGCTAACTCCGGCACCATCACCTAATGGATGGCTTGCAACTTCTGTAAAGCTCTCAACATCAACCATCGAAATACCATCGTTATTACTTCCATCAGTTCCTATAACAAACAAATATTTATCATCATCAGAAATCGCTATAGATATGCCTTTGTAGGTAAGGCTAAGGTTGACTGGGTCGGGTGAATAGGTTGGTTGAGTTACGCGGGTTATACCATCTGAATGAGTAACAAAAAGCACGGAATCGTCACTGGTTAACGCAAGTCCGCGAACATTGGCACCTTGGATATCAATTAAGCGAAAAGTTGTGTTTGATTGTGTGCTTACAATATTAATGTTTGAGGCTGTATCCAGTCCTTCAGTTATAACGGTAGAAACGAAAACATAGTCAGCATTGTGACTTAAAACTAAATCCCTTGGTGTTCCAATTAAAACAACGCTTTCTACTAAAATATTATATCTGGTGTTCACTACATGTAAGTACTTACTACTGCCGTCATTCGCTTGGTCTGTAATGTAGGCGAAGTAATCCGCAGTCGAATTTGCGGAATTAAGCAAAAGGCTGAGAAATATAAGTAACTTAATGTTTTTAAAGAATTTTATTAGTCGCATGATACCGTAAGTCATTTCAATAATTAGTAACTATATCGGCCTTTTTAAGGGAATTGACAGGCTCCCAATTTAGAGACTAATTGGAGGGCAAATGTCATTACTAATGGCAATTTTTCACATCTGAGCAACGGGAATGACCGTTAGATATTAACGGCCAATTCCATAATGCGCTTATGACAGTTTTGAAATGTCAGCCACTTTGGTAAATTGCTGGTACATAGTCGAAAGTAATATCAGGCGATTATTCCTGATTTTCTTATCATCTGCCATCACCATCACATTATCAAAGAAACTATCGACAGGCTCTTTTAGTTGAGCAAGCAATGTTAACGCATCGTTGTATTGGTGCTTTTCAGTGAATGAATTAACATCACTTTTAAGTACCTCAAGCAGATTGTTTAGTGTTGCTTCATGATCTGTTTCAAATAAATTAGCGTCAACCAATTCTGGTAACGGATCTTTATTCTTTTTAAGAATATTGTTGATTCGTTTATTTGCTGCGGCAAGGCTTTCTGCTTCGCTGGATTTTTCAAATTGAGCGACAGCTTGTATTCGTGCATCAAAATCACATGGTGATGTTGGTTTTGCACCTAATACAGCTTCAAATACTTGAGGGCGAATACCTTGTTCGTGGTAATAACCTTTTAGTCGATCGATCATAAAGAAGAATACGGAATCAATTACGGCTTTATCGACGTTGCCGTAATTTTTTCCGGCAATTACGAGCAATTGATGTAAATCCAGTGGCAGGTCTTTTTCAATCATGATGCGCAATACACCAAGTGAAGCGCGGCGTAGTGCGAATGGATCTTTATCGCCGGTGGGAATTTGTCCAATGGAGAATATACCGACTAACGTATCGAGTTTGTCCGCAATAGAAACGATTTGTCCGGTAGAAGATGGTGGTACATCATCTCCAGCAAAACGTGGCATGTAATGTTCGAGTATCGCTTCGGCTACTTCCGGTGCTTCATTATCGTGGAGCGCATAATAACGGCCCATAATGCCTTGTAATTCAGGAAATTCGCCAACCATTTCTGTCATCAAGTCACATTTAGACAATTCTGCGGCACGTCTAGCGTGCGAGGCATTCGAGTCCAGAGTGTCTGCAATGGTTTCGCTCAGGGACATGACTCGTTTTGTTTTATCCAGAACAGTGCCTAGTTGTTTTTGAAATACAACCGTCTCGAGTTTCTTTAACTCTGCGAGCAGTGGAGTTTTGCGATCGGTGCTCCAGAAAAAATCCGCGTCGCTTAATCGTGGGCGTATGACTCGCTCGTTTCCTTGTCTAACCGTATCAATATTTTTGCTATCAATATTGGCAACGGTAATAAAATTCGGGAGTAAATCATTGTCGCGCACAAGGTGAAAATACTTTTGGTGGCCTTTCATCGCAGAAATTAATGCTTCTGAAGGAATCTCAAGAAATCGCTCGTCAAAATCACCAATCACAGCTACTGGCCATTCTACAAGACCGGTAACTTCGTTGAGTAAATCAGGATCTATAACAGCAGTACCGCTTACAGATAATGCGGCTTGTTCGACCTGGGCCTTAATAGCGGTTTTGCGTCTATCAAAGCTCGCTAATACATGGCCTTCAACTTCCAATAAACTTTCGTAGTCTGCCGGGTTGGGGATATCAATCGGATTAGGACGATGAAAACG
>JAOTSL010000206.1 GCA_029864945.1 Gammaproteobacteria bacterium | reverse complement strand
TTGAAATGCCGATTTTTCATTATATCGACGAGCATTTCCCTGATTTAAGTCTGAAGGAATATCAACAGGCAGAATATATCCCCTTTGATCCTATCCGCAAACGCACAGAAGCAGTGATTGAATTTAGTGGTAATCATTTTACTGTTATAAAAGGAGCCGCCCAAGTCTTACTCGAACTTGCACAGCTCCCCGATGATGAAGCAAAAAATATTCACAGCATGGTCGAATTGCTGGCAAGCAAAGGTTATCGCACATTGGCAGTTGCCCGTCAGCAAGATGATTCACCATTGGAATTGCTGGGTCTAATACCGCTTTATGACCCGCCGCGTGAAGATTCTCAACAAGTTATTACAGAGATGCGTGAATTTGGCGTACAGGTAAAAATGATCACGGGCGATAATCTCGCCATCGCGAAAGAAGTAGGGCGCTTACTAAACCTAGAGCAACGCGCCATTCGCTCTGAGCAGCTAACAGGTGCGGCCAGCAATGAGTTATTAGGGTTAGCCGAAGTATTAACAACCGTCATCTACCAGCGCATTAAAGAAGATGCCACCTTAAAAGAAGCAAAACTTTTTGCCACCGACGTCATGCTGGAGGTGAACGAACTTTTTGACACGCGCTTGTTGGATCGTGAGTTTATACACAGCCATGAATCCGCCATTATCGAAATGATAGAAGAGGTAGATATATTTGCAGAGGTAATCCCAGAAGACAAATATCGAATCGTAGACACCTTGCAAAAAGGTGGTCATATTGTTGCCATGACAGGCGATGGTGTAAATGACGCGCCAGCATTAAAAAAAGCCGATTGTGGTTTTGCCGTATCAAATGCTACAGATGCAGCCAGAGCAGCGGCGGATATCATACTCACAGCACCCGGCTTATCAGTGATTAATCACGCTATTCTACAAGCGAGAATCACATTTGCTCGCATGAAAAGTTACGCCACTTTTCGCATAGCAGAAACCATCCGCATTATCTTGTTCATGACGTTAGCTATTATTGTTTTTGATTTTTACCCAATCACAGCATTAATGATTATCCTTTTGGCCCTACTGAATGATATTCCCATTCTCGCCATTGCCTACGACAATACCAAAGTCCATAAAACACCAGTACGCTGGAATATGCGTGAGCTATTAACCGTCTCAACTATATTAGGGCTTGCAGGTGTTGTCTCATCATTTTTATTATATTTTATCCTCAAAGAACAAGGTTTTTCTGATGATGTCATTCGCACACTGATCTTTCTTAAATTGATTATTGCAGGTCACAGCACTATCTATATCACACGTGCTGAAGGTTGGTTTTGGGAGCACCCTTTACCATCGTCTCTATTATTTTGGGCAACATTTGGAACAGAAATCCTAGGAACACTCATAGCGGTTTATGGTTTATTTATAACACCTATCGGCTGGGAGTATGCCTTGTGGATATGGCTTTATGCATTAGTGTGGTTTGTTATTAATGATGGCGTTAAGGTGTTAACTTTTCGTATGTTAAGAAAAGAAGGCGTGCTTGTTTGATGCAATGTGTTTTTAAATTCCATGGTATTTCTTCTATGTATGGCAGGGTATTGACCAGTATGTGTAGATGAGAAAATTTAAATTGATAGCAGTAGTAACGATTTTATCGTGGGTTACTTCAATCGAGGACTTAAGTCTGAAGTGAAATAAGTTGATTTAAATATCAACGACACTTTGCTGACCATTTTTTGTGTGTTTTACTCGCCCTTTTTGTTTTACCCGCATCAACACACCAGATAAGCACATTACTAGCAATCCAATTGAAGATAAATCCACAATATATACACCCGCGTTACCAAATATGCGTCCGCTATGAAGATCAAGTAGGACTCGTTCATAACTCAGGCCGTTACCGCGATAGTTATTATTAATTTGGATTCGAACCTCTGCAGGAGTGGTTTGAGGTGATAACCAGGAAAAGCTCTGAATGGGTGATGGTGTCCATTCATAAAAATCAGCGTCGGTCTGCAATGTTTCGCGGGGTGTTTTTATGATGAAGTTGTTATCAATAATACCTGCTGCCAAAATGTTGTGGAGCGCGTCCGTGGTGTCAGACAGTTTATCTATCAGTTCGGCTTCGTTGTTCAATAGTAGAATGTCATTTTGTAAAACAATAACATTTAGTTCAGAGAATTTTCCTGCAGCAACAAGTCCGCCTCCATCATGTTGGATTTTAGAGTCATTAAAATAGAGCGTTGAATCAATTTCATACACCCAATTCCCGTCTAATGAATATGTTGAAATGTTTTCTGGCGCACTTATGCCATAAATACTTAATATCCAATCCAATTTTACAAACTTTTTATTCAGCATTAGATCATCATTGTGATTTAGCGCCATCCCACTAATTGCTAGCATGCAAACAACTAATAAAATTGTCATGCCAATATTGCGATGCCAATGGTGCACCCGTCGGTTTTTTGCTTTTTGAAAGTTGTTTTTTTCTGATGGTAAACTATTCATCGGTTTGTGAATCCAGATACAAAGCTAAACGTGCAAGTTTCTTTAATGCATTAACAGATAATGTAGCGCCGGATACACCATCTATATATCGGTTAAGCTCATGGTCTTTGGTGATTTTAGCGTTATCAAACTGCCGAGTAAAAAAATGGTGCCTAACTTCATCACCGCGTTTTTCACGATAAATAAGCACGCTTAGTTGTTGTATTTTTTGTTCATTTATAATTAATCCCAGAGTAATGGTTTTTTCTTTGCCTATTTCTTCCAAAATCCATACGCTTTTATTATTCATGCGCCAATACTGAATGCGCTTTTTTATATATTGGTGGCCTAGTATTTTTTTTACTGTCGGCGAATATTGCTTTGTTAGCCAAAGTGTTTTCGGGGCGGGAGGAGTGCCCAAAAACGCTTTGCTAACAAAGTCTTTAGGGGTTTGGTATACACTTCTTGCTACGCAAGGAGAGACGACAAAGCAAAAAGTGAAAAACACAATAAAATAAAATCGAATCATAGAATTAGAATTGATAACCTACACCAAGGTTAATTCCATCATAATTATCTTTACCATTTGGCGTGCTTTGACGCTGATAATCAGCTTTCACAACAATTTTGGGATGGGGCCAGTAATTTACACCTGCATCCAATTGAGCGTACTCAGAATCGGATGAGTTGCCCGCTTGGTTATCCCAGTTGTTGTACCGAGTAAACACACCCCATTGAGAATTAACTTTATACGATGGTTCGATATACCAGCCTGTTTGCTCGTTCGCACCAATACTTTTGGGGCCGTTACCTTCTAATGCCCACGTGGCATAGAGGCCACGTACAGCAAATGGCCCATGACTCCAAACAACATGTGCTTCAGTTAGCAACGCAGATCCTGCTGAGGCATCAGTGCCTTGTGTAACATCTGGTTGGTATTGTGCGGTAGCGGCAAGCTCCAAGCCGGGAATGCCAGTCCATTTTAGTCGAGTGGTAACAGCTAGGTCGTTTGCTGGCGCTTGGCGTGCAACTTTTCTTCCTTTACGGATACCGTATTTGTCAGCAATGCTGGTTGATAACCCACTGTGAAGAGCGGCATCAAATCCCCATGCAGTACCAAAACGTCCGCTAACTGCAACGCCACCTTCACGCCAGGTGGAAGGAACAATTTTACTTTCTATTGGGTTTCGTTCCACACCATAAAATGTTGGTGGCTCATGTGTTTCATTGATAATACCGGCGGGTATAAGCAACATACCAGAACGGACAGAAAGCTGATCGTGAATGTCGAATTCAACGTACGCCTGTTCCATAGAAACTTCGCCGCCAGACTTTCCATCTCCGGCTTGAGAGTGTTCAACTTCCAGTTCAGACCAAAAGCGAATATTGTCATTAAATTCGTGACTCACAAATAAAACCGCGCGGTGCATGTCGATCTGCTTTTTGTCTTCTCCTCCAGCTTTTTGATTTTTGAGATTGTTATAGTGAAGCTCACCATAACCGCCGATGCTAGTCGCCGAGGAAGATTTTCTACCCCCTTGGTCGATCATGTCAGCAGTAAGTTCTAACTTTTCTTGCAAAGAAGAAATTTGAGCTGACTGATCTTTAACAATACTTTGTAGCTGATTGAAATCTTCATCGCTAACAGCTGCGTGTGAAGCGGACAAAGTGAGCGTCTGTAATATGATAGTGATACTGCTGCATAATAAAGTTTTTCTAATCATCGAATTATTCTCTGTTCAATTTAAATCGTTTCAATTGTGAACCCAAGCCAATAAGGCCGAGACCAATTAAGTCTTATCATTTGATAAATATCGCTTTTAGCTGGTGTTTGCCGCATTTTAGTGCGCTTCTAGGCCCTTATATTAGTTTGGGGTATTTAGGCGTCAAAGCTAACCCGGCTTTCAGATGAGAATCATTCTCATTTGGATTGGTAATATATACTACAAATAACGCCGTTGCAAATGGGAATAATTCTCATTTAGAAAATAAGTAATTTTCATAATTGCCTAAAATACGATCATTTGTTTTTTGAGTATTTGAATAAAAATTTAATTGAAGGCTGAAAATAATTGAGCGTATTCAGCTGAATGGCGAAGAATTTATTCGGCGATACCTTTAGCATGCATTACCAAAAGGATTTATGCGTGTCCGGCATTATGGGTTTCTTGCAAATCCATGTCGGCGGGATAATGTGGCACGTATCACTACAGCGATTCATCGACAAGCAGTACAAGCGACAGAAAATATTGCAGTCAGTATTGACGCAATAAAGCCGAGTGAAAAAATAGCAAGCGATGCCGCTTGCTGCCCCTGTCCGAAATGTCATCAGGGTGTGTTATTGGTGAGTGGATTAGTTAGTCCGCAACGGGAACAATCGTCAAAGCTTATCAATCATTGATGAATTGATAAGCGAATACTGGGTTTTTAGTTTACATTTTCAGCAGGTCTGGAGAGCCTGAGGTTTCGTTTGTCTTAATTTCGAAAAAGAAAGAAAAAAGCAACAAAGTCGAATGAATAAACGCTTTATCATCATGGACAATGTTAACTGACAGGCGTATTCTGACTAAATTCAGTGCCATCTTTCCGAGAAGGCTTCAATTAAGAAACGGCAAAAAAATAGAATTTCCATAATAAGCATGTTTCAAAACTCAGCGGCTTCGTCCAACTCACATTTAAACGCCATGCTGAAAAAAACGCACGGCGTTTAAATGCTTATTAGTTATGCGTCTTACAGGGAAGGGTGAAATTATCAACGCTTGGTTCAAAAGCAAGACGGCAGATAAGGTTCTATCACCTGTTCGAGAGCAAATTATTGGCCTAATAGGAAGCGGTTGCAGTTTGCTAGATGTCGGGTGTGGAACAGGCGATTTACTTTTCAGGGCGAAAGATAAAATTCGATTCGGCCTAGGTGTCGATTTAGACCCAAAGATGATTGATTTTACGAATGAAAGGAATAAATCGATAACCCCGAAGAACCTTGAGTTTGTTCACGAAGATATAAACTCATGCGAAAACCTATCAAGCTACGAAATAGACATTGCGACAAGTACGTTATGCCTACATGAAATGAAAGAAACTGATGCGATTAAAACATTGCAGTCGTTGGCTAAAATTTCACCAAAAGTGTTGGTTGCTGATTATTCAAAGCCAAAATCATTCTGGGCAAAGGTATCAATTGAGCTAGATGAAATGATCTCAGGGCACTATGGTCGGTTTAAGGAATATAGAAACAACGGTTACCTTCCAGGCTTGGCTAGTAGGGCAGGGTTGGTGGTCAGTGAAGTCAACGAGACCCCAATTGATGGTATTCTCATCTGGGAGTTAAGGCGTGAAATTCACGCATAACAATTGGCTTCAAGGGACTTGCTCTCCGCGGCGCTTTTTGTGTGCTTTGTATAGCACACAAAAATCACCACTCCGGCAAGCCCCTGAGCCTGAGCGTTATGTGTAAAGATTGAGTGGTCATTG
>JAOTSL010000205.1 GCA_029864945.1 Gammaproteobacteria bacterium | reverse complement strand
GTTATATTCATGTGTTGATGTGCCATCTTAGGGGTTTTACCACCGTATTTTTTGGGGCCACCCATGAGCTGCGTCATAAAATCAGTTTGCTGCTCTTCTAATACCTGCTGAAGCTTGTCGGTAAAATAGAGGCGTAACCACGGGTGTTTATACGCTTTGTCGTAAAATATTTTATGTACTTTCTCCAGCGTTTCAACACCACCCAAGCGTTCATATAACGTTTTGTTTATCGTTGCCATTATTCTCAGTAAAGCTCCATGATATGACTGATATTATGTATTTAAAATATCGTCCGATCCTAGATACTTATATAGAGAAGTAATAATAATATTTCAAAACTGTGACGCTATTCACTTTCCTGAATATTGAATAAGCTTCTTAAATATACTTCTACAAATTCAATAAAACAAATCACATTATCATTTCACCGGCACTATTAACCGTTAAATAAATCGCATATCCAATCGGTAACGCCATCACTGCAAATAGAGTCATCGTATTTTTCCAGGTACGATCTTCATCTTCAAACGGATAAAACGCAATAATAGGAACAATCGCAATAATAGGTAATACAATCCAAGGAACCTTGGCGTAAACAACCGCAGCAGGTAAAATCAATGCGGCCATAAAACCACTGGTTAAAGTTAAAGTGAAACCTGCGTCTGTCTCTCTTTTTGAAATTAACTGCACAAATAAATAAGCTGCAGCAGCGGCTCCCAACGATAAACCCATTTGCCCAAGTAACGCAGACGCACCTATTAACGCCGTTAATCCCACACCGAAACCGACCGTAGTGGATGCCACTCCCCCGGACAATGAACTTGCTTCGCCAAGGCGAAGAAAAATACCCACCATCCAGGCCGAATAAAGCATGTAACCAGCAACGGGCAGAAACATTCCTGCAGGGTCACGTGATAATACCGGCCATAATACCCACAACATGGCCAGCGCACCAAGTGCATAAAAAACATTAAGAGTTGTCTTTGAGTAGTTCCCAAAATAGGTAAGCAAAACACCCAGAACCGGCGCTATTAAAACGATCAGCATTAGTTTTCGGGTTGATGTTAATGGGTCGAAAGCAAAACCAGTACTTAATAATACCGACACAGCAAAACCAACAATAATCGATAGCCCCGCCACAACATTAATGCGATAAAAAATACCGGCAACGATAAGAGCACAAAAAAAGGGAGCGACCCCGCTTTGAATCGCTGGATGATCGAGTAATGTAGTTTCCATAGATATAATCCCTTTTAATCCTTCTCGTCATTGAACATTATGAGTAACAATTGTAATGAATATCTAAACCTGTGACTTGATATTATAATCCAACTGGTATATTATCATTTGCTTATATTGTTATTTGCTATAATACGAATGATAGCGCATGTACTTTGCCCTTATTTTAGCCCTTACACGCTAGTAATAGTTTAGCTAATTAAAGAGCAAATAATATACATCTATATAGTGACTAATTGGATAGATTCCAACCGCTATATAAGATATATTTCAATCACTTATATATGATGTAAACATACGTGTATATAACATCAAATGTAACTGTAAACCACTAAGGCATATATATGAAACCGACCCTCACGCTTAGTATAGCTCTCGCCAGCCTCATGCAATTTTCCGTGGCAACTGCTTCAGGACAAGGACTGCTGGATATATATCAAAAAGCAGTAGAACAAGATCCGGCATTAGCTGGTGCCCAGTTCGCTTCGGCAGCCAGCGAAGAAAAAAGTAAACAAGGGCTATCCCTTTTGCTCCCTAAGATGAGTGCATCTGCAAACGTCAGTTACAACCACTCAATACGGGATGCTGGTGACGGTGAAACAACAAACACATCAGATGGGCGCAGCATTGCCTTACAACTTTCGCAGCCAGTTTTTAGATCTGCAGACTATAAGTCTTACTCGCAAAGTAAAATAGTCAGTTCACAGGGTGATGTTCAACTAAAGCTTGCCGAACAAGATTTAATTTTGCGTGTTTCACAAGCGTATTTTAACGTGTTGTCAGCGGATGAAAACCTACAAGTCGCAATTTCACAAACCAAAGCCTTTAAAGAAAGTCTTGAGCGTGCAAAATTAACGTTCAAAGTAGGCACAGCAACAAAAACAGACAAACTTGAAGCGCAAGCAAGATTTGATTTAGCCCGCGCCAGTGAGATTTCCGCGCAAAATCAATTAGCCATTGCCAATCAATCACTCGCTAGTATCATCGGTGAAGCGCCAGCTAAGCTAAAATCACTCAAAACAGATGCAAAACTCGTTGAATTAAAAGCCAATGATATCCAGCATTGGGTTGATACCGCTATCAGCAACAACCTTCAACTTCAGTTAATTAATTCTGGCTACAAAATCTCACAAATAGAGGTAAGTAAATTAAAAAGTGACCGTCTTCCCACATTGGACTTTATCGCAAATGCGAGTAACTCCAAATCCTTTTTTATCTCATCAAATACGACAACAACACAAGCATCTGTTGCCTTACAACTCGCTATGCCTATTTATACAGGTGGCCTAATGTCATCGCGTATTCGCGAAGCAGAAAGCCTCAAAAGTCAGCAAGCCCAGGTTAAAATTAATACACAGCGCCAGGTCATTTTGCAAGCACAACAGTCCTATTTAAATTCATATAACGGTTTACAACAGGTTTCAGCTTTGAGGCAAGCACTGAAGTCTAGTAACAGTGCGTTAAAAGCAACTCAAAAAGGAGTTGAAGTTGGTGTGCGAACCAATCTAGATTTACTTGATTCTCAACAGCAGTTTTTCTCCACTCAACGAGATTACACTTTTGCAAAATATAATTACCTGCTAAGCATTCTTAATCTAAAAGCAGCGGCAGGCGTGTTAGCCAAATCAGACATTGAAAATCTGGATTTATTGCTGAAGTAAATATTTTTCTAAGTGGTATTCCCCGATGCCATTAACAGAAATTGAGCTATATAAGGCTGGAGATGATAGATTTCATCTCCAGCCTTATTATAATATTCTTGTTACATCTGACAAAAGATGTGCAATACAGAAACAAAGAAAATAGTAACGGATACAAACTTCACATTGCCCTCCCCGATCGCTGCCTACCAATTAATTGCATCCTAACGTCGGTGCCCACTCATGGTAATCACATACCTACAGCAAAACGGGTTAATATATACCCCAGATAAAGCTGGTAACTCCTCAAAATAAATCTAATTGATAAAGTCATTAATCTTCTGTCTCTTGATGCTTAATGTAATTTTTTGACTTCGTCATCTCTTACAACCGTTGAGACGTGGTAACCTCTAGCCCAACATAATTTCACAAATTTTTATAGAGCGTGTTTATTCTGAATTTTGGTATCCAAACAATTGATACTTACAATCCCAAACTGTATGACTTAAACTTTGCCCCTCCACTGGCGGCTCCCTCATCTACTAAACTTTAAGCGGTTCACAAATGTGGATACTTCCAGTGATTACCGAAGCTATCAAATTTTGATACTCCACGGCAGAGCCACTGGTTTACTTTATGCTAATTAATAGAGCAATTGGATTTACGCCATTTTTTAGTTATGTTTCTAGACTAAATTTTAGCGAAGGGTATTTGTTGACCAATATCTTATAGGGATTTGCAAGAGGCTCACTATGTATAACGAAACTAAATATTGAGACTTTCAAAGAACCTATTAACAATTCATTTGAACAGCAAGCAGTAAATGAAACTCTTATTATACTTCAATAAAATATGGATATTGACCAGTAATAATGCATCGCATCCTGGGGTTAAAAAGGAATCTATCAGCATGATATATTATAAAAAGTTTAAATCAGGAGATAACTTTGTCAACACCTAGCAATATCAACAACCTTCTTATCTTTAAAAATAGCCAAGGTACCGAAGCCCGAGGAACATTACTCAAACTCTCTCGTACAACCATTGTATTTGAAGTTTACAATCCTTATTCGATAGTACAACTGAGTGAAGTACTACAAGAGTTGAAAATTTTCCGAGGTGAACAACCCATTTACGAGGGAAAAGCTGTAGTCAGCAACCTCATGAATACCGGGCTGATGCTCGTTGTCTCCGCTACATTGGTTGATTCATGGTCTGATTTAACTGAGTCAATTGAAAGCCAGCGTGATTTAGAGAAAGAAACTCATGCTTTTATTAGTGCATGGAAAGACACACACAAATTAAGACCAGGATATCAAATAGCCGTTGAAAAAATACGATCATTTTTAGGGGAAATGAGCGGCTGGCTTGAACAAATTGATTTAAGAGTCGACGATGAAAATTATGATCAGAGTAAGCTAATTAATGAAATGGAACCACCAATTGTTCCATTTATCTCAAATCTAGTATCCGCTTTTGAAGAAGAAGCACGGAAAGTACCTGAAAACGAGACCGCGATTCATAAACAGTTTGCTCAAAAAGACATTCACCCATTTGTTATGACCTCTCCATTTACATACAGAACATTCCATAAACCACTTGGTTATGCTGGTGATTATGAAATGGTAAACATGATTATGAGAAACCCTCATGAAGGCTCCACCATCTACACAAAATTAATGAACGCCATTTCTTTATATGCTGGGCCTGCGTTAGCCCATAGAAATAGAATAACTATATTAGAAAATAAATTAAATAAACTTGTAGAAAAAGCACAAAATAGCAATTCAACCATAAAAATACTTAATATAGGTTGTGGCCCCGCAGTGGAGGTTCAACAATTTATTCGCAACAATCCTTTATCGAAACATTGCCAATTCAGATTTATTGACTTTAATGAAGAAACCATCAACTATACAAAAGAAAAAATCGAACAAGCTATGGGTGAATCAAACAATCATGCGGACTGCTTATTTATCCAGCAGTCCGTCCATAACCTATTAAAACTGGCTGCTAAAAAAGAACAAATAACAGACCTAGAACAATTTGATTTTCTATATTGTGCTGGACTATTTGACTACTTATCTGACAAAGTATGTGCCAGCCTATTAAAGCTATTTACTCAACATACAAAGCCTGGTGGAACTGTCTTGGTAACAAACGTACACCCGAGCAACCCATACACGCTTTGGATGGAACACATTATGGAATGGTATCTTATATATAGAGATGAAAATAAAATGATAGATTTATCAAAAAACCTTGGGGAACGGAAAATTTACCTGGATGAATCAGGGATAAATATATTCATGGAATTAAAAAAATAGCTCATTTACATGATTAACACTCCTGAAATATATGCGGCCTACAAAAAATTCGATGTTAAGCATCGAATATTAGAGTCAAAAACAGGTTGCATAATGGCATTATTTCTAGTGCCTGCGGGTATATCTTTAGATTATTTAATATACCCAGACCATCTACAAAAATTTATATTATTACGTTTTTTATGCGATATTTTAATTGCGTTTATTTTATCATTGCACTTTACAAAATTTGGTACGAAAAACATAAAACTATTAAGCTTTATCTGGATAATTTCAATCCAGATATTAATGTGTTATATGATTTTTTTGACCGAGGGTTACAACTCACCATACTTTGGTGGTGTAATATTAGTAATTGTAGCGATAAATATATTATTACCCTCTGCGCTCAAAGAAACACTTCTATTTTGTATTTTATCTATATCCCTATATATCCTCGCATGCGAAACTAATCAAACATTCAACGTTGAATTTAAAACCATTTACAACAACCTCTACTTTATTGCAGTGACTGGAATGATTACCATTGCATCAGTTTACTTTAATGTGCAGCGTCGCTTACTGTTATTTCGCCTAAGTTATGACCTCGACAATATCAATAAAGATTTAAAAGAAATTGATCAACAAAAAACTCAATTCTTCGCTAATATCAGCCACGAATTACGCACTCCTCTAACACTCATTCTTGCCCCTATTCAAGATTTACTACAAAGACCTTCCGTTTCAATAGAAGTG